>JBBQRM010000225.1:0-5435 GCA_038214855.1 Rhodobacterales bacterium
GCCACTTCGCCCTCAATCTCGTCCGAACCCAGACCGATAAGCGATCCATCAAGTCTCGACGAAAGATCGCAGGATGGTCACCGGACTATCTCCGGGCCATCCTCGCATCAGCCGCAGCCTGAATTGGATTCGGAGCCCTGCGTCACTCCTGCGGGGTCACCAGCTTGGTGACGTCGCCCGCGCCCGCCCGTCCGCGGCCCGACAGCGACGGATTCTCCATGAAGAAGCGGTGGCAGCCGAACAGCGGCTCGCCCTCGACCGCGTCGTGGCGCAGGAAGCTGCCGTCGGACTGGGCGACCCAACTCTGCGCCTGGTCGGCCATGTTCGCGGCCATGATCTGGTCGATGATCTGGGCGTGCACAGTGGGATTGGTGATCTCGACCAGCGTCTCGACCCGCCGGGAGAGGTTGCGCTCCATCCAGTCGGCCGAGCTGATGTAGACCCGCGCCTCGCGCGACGGCAGGCCGTGACCGTTGCCGAAGCACACGATCCGGCTGTGCTCCAGGAACCGGCCGATGATCGACTTCACCCGGATGTTCTCGCTCAGCCCCGCGACCCCGGCCCGCAGCCCGCAAATGCCGCGAACCACCATGTCGATCCGCACGCCCTCGCGGCTCGCGGCATAGAGCGCGTCGATCAGTTCCGGGTCGGTGATCGCGTTCACCTTGACCCAGACCTGCGCCGGGCGCCCGGCGCGCGCGTGCTCAGTCTCGGCCGCGAGCCCCTCGAGGATGCGCGGCTTGAGCATGTGCGGGCTGATCGCGAGGTTCTCGAGCCGCTCGGGCTTCACGTAGCCGGTGACGTAGTTGAACACCTTCGTCGCGTCGCGTCCCAGCGCCTTGTCGCAGGTGAAGAGCGACAGGTCGGTATAGATGCCCGCGGTGCCGGGATGGTAGTTGCCGGTGCCGAAATGCGTGTAGGTGACGAGCTGAGCCCCCTCGCGGCGGACCACCGTCGAGATCTTCGCGTGGGTCTTCCAGTCGATGAACCCGTAGACCACCTGCGCGCCGGCGCGCTCCAGCTGGCGGGCCTGGCGGATGTTGGCGGCTTCGTCGAATCGCGCCTTCAGCTCGATCAGTGCCGTCACCGACTTGCCGTCCTCCGCCGCCTCGCACAGCGCCGTCACGATCGGGCTGTTGCGCGAGGTGCGGTAGAGCGTCTGCTTGATCGCCACCACGTCGGGATCGCGCGCCGCCTGTTCGAGGAACTTCACGACGATGTCGAAGGTCTCGTACGGGTGGTGGAGCAGCATGTCCTTCTGGCGGATCGCCGCGAAGATGTCGCCCTCGAAATCCTGCACCCGCTCGGGCATCCTGGGCGTGAACGGCGGCCAGAAGAGGTCCGGGCGCGGCACCCGCGTCAGCTCCGACAGATCCGCCACGCCGATCAGGCCGGGTATGTCGATCACCTCGTTCTCCTCGACGCCGAGCGCGCGCACGATGCGCCGGCGCAGGTCGGCGGGCGCCTCGGCGGTCATCGTCAGACGGATCACCTGGCCCCGGCGGCGGCGCTTGAGCGCGGTCTCGAACTCGCGCACCAGGTCCTCGGCCTCCTCCTCGACCTCCAGGTCGCTGTCGCGCAGCACGCGGAAGGCGCAGAGCCCGAGCAGGGAGTAGCCGGGGAACAGCCGGTCGAGGAACACCTCGAGCAGCGTCTCGAGCGGCAGGAACCGCTCCTGACCCTTCGGCCCGTCGCCGATCTGGACGAAGCGCGGCACCTGCGCCGGCACCGGCAGCAGCGCCTCGAGCGTCTGGCCGCCCTTCTCGCGCTTGAGCTGCAGCGCCATCGCGAAGCCGCCGTTGGCGATGAACGGGAACGGATGCGCGGGGTCGATGGCGAGCGGCGACAGGATCGGGAAGACCTGCTCGAACAGATACCGCTCCAGCACCTTCATGTCCGCGGCCTTCAGGTCCGCCGCGCCGACGATCTCGATCCCCGCGCGCTTCAACAGCCCCTGGAGCGTCATCAGGCAGGCCTGCTGGCGGACCATCAGCGCGCGGGCGTCCGCGTCGATCCGGCGCAGCTGCTCGGTCGCCGACAGCCCGTCGGCGGAGGGGTAATGCACCCCCTCGCGCACCAGACCGCGAAGGCCCGCGACCCGCACCGAATAGAACTCGTCGAGGTTGGAACCCGAGATCGACAGGAACCGCACCCGTTCCAGAAGCGGCACCGTCGGGTTCTCGGCCTCCGTCAGCACCCGCCAGTTGAACGCGAGCCAGCTCAGCTCTCGATTGATGAAGCGCTCGGGCCCGGTGATATCGATCCCCGCGGTGGCGGCCTGTGACGGACGCCGCGACTTGGTCAGGAAGTCCGCGTTCACTCCGCGGGTTCCCGCCCGCGCCCGGCCGAGGTCGGCCGAAGCCTCCGGCGGCGTCACCGGCTTGTCGGACTTCGTCTTCTGCGCCTCCGGCGTCTCGAGCATCGCCTGCCTCCCGTTCCGCGGCCCCGTTCCGCAGCCCTTTGTGGAACATGGTCGCGTCGCTTGCGTGACACAAGCGCCCGCTCAGGTCTCGGACGCGGCCAGCACCTCCGCGGCGAGGCGCGGCGTGATCGCCCGCCGCGCCGCCATGCCCTGCCGGTCGAGCCGCGCGACCAGAAGCTCGGCCGCGGCGAACGAGCGCTCCATCCGCCCGAGCAGATAGGCGACGAGGCCGGGCCCCACCTCGATCTGACGGTCGGCGAAGAGCTTGACCAGCACCGCCGCGAGCAGCGCGTCGTCGGGCGGCTCCAGCCGCGCGACCGGCGCGGCCGAGAGCCGGCTCGCGAGATCGGCGAGCCCGAGCGGCCAGAGGGCCGGCGGCTCGCGGCCCGAGACCATCAGGCTGCCGCCCCCCGCGGCCAGACGGTTGGCGAGGTGGAAGAGCGTCTCCTCGGCCGCCCGCGCCACGGCGGCATCGAGCGTCCCGAGCCGGTCCGCATCCTCCACCGCCAGCGCCGCGTCGTCGGGCAGGGCGCGCGCGTCGAGCGCGGCGAGACGCGCGGCCGGCATGATCCGCGCCCCCGCCCGCCGCGCCCAGACATGCGCCAGATGCGTCTTGCCGGCGCCGGCCTCGCCGCAGATCGCGAGCCGCCCGTCGGGCCACGCGGGCCAGGCGTCGACCTGCGCCAGCGCCAGCCGGTTGGGCGGGGCCACGAAGAAATCCCCCCGCCCCAGCGCCGGCCGCGCCGGCAGGTCGAAGACCAACTGGCGCGGCCCACCCATGGCCTCAGAGCTCCGGCGGCGGCAGCCGGCCCTTGTAGACCGGGCTGTCGAGGTACTTCTCCACCGCGAAGCGCCCCAGCACCCCCAGCGCCGCCGCCACCGGCACCGCGATCAGCAGCCCCCCGAAGCCGAACAGCGCCCCGAAGACCGACAGCGCCAGGATCAGCCAGACCGGATGCAGCCCCACCGACTTGCCGATCAGGTTCGGCGACAGGATGTTGCCCTCGACGAACTGACCGACGGCAAAGATGGCGACGGTCGCGGCGATCCAGATCGGCGACCCCCAGAAGGTGAAGAGCGCGATGCCGATCGACAGCACCCCCCCGGTGATCGAGCCCACGAACGGGATGAACGAAATCAGCCCCGCCACGATCCCCACCAGGAACCCGAACGGCAGACCGATCGCCATCAGCGACACCGCATAGAACGTGCCCAGGATCAGGCAGACGGTGAATTGCCCCCGCACGAAGCCCGCGAGCACCAGGTCGATCTTGCGCGCCAGATCGCGGATCGTCAGCACGTGCTGGCGCGGCAGCCAGGCATCGACCCGCGCCACCAGATTGTCCCAGTCGAGCAGCAGGTAGAAGGCCACCACCGGCGTCACCAGCAGCACGACGACATAGTCGATCACCTTCAGCGACGACAGCAGCACCGAGTTCAGCACCGTGATCCCGCCCTCGCTCAGCGCCCCCTCGAGCGACCCCATCGAGCGGCGCAGGTTCGAGGTCTCGGTCAGCAGCTGCGGGAAGCGGCTCTGCACGAAGGCCTCGACGGTGGCCAGATACTCCGGCACCGCCTCGATCAGCGTCTGGATCTGCACGAAGAGCGCCGGCACCGCGAAGAGCATCAGGCCCACGAAGGCGAGCACCGCCACGATCGAGATGATCGCCGTCGCGACCACCCGGCTCAGACCCAGCCGCTCCAGCCGGTCGGCGACGGGGTCGAGGAAATAGGCGATCGCAGCCCCCGCCAGGAACGGCAGCAGGGTTCCGGCGAGCAGCCACAGCACCAGCGCGGCGAGAGCGAGCCCGATCCCCCAGAACACCAGCTGCTGACGCGGCGTGACCGTCATCCCTCAACCTCCGGGCGCCCTGCCGGACGCGGCGAAACCTCCGCGCTCTCGTGCCGCAACCGCAGGTTCCTTGCAAGCCCCGCGGGCGAGGGCGCGGATGACGGAACCCATCGACTGCGCTACACTCGGCGCCATGAACGAACATGCCCCGCCCGCAGCGCGACGCGCCACTTGCCAGGACGTCATCGACGCGCCGCCGCACATGGTGGCCGAGATCGCCAACGGCGCGCTGCATCTGCACCCGCGCCCGGCGCTGCGCCATTCGCAGGCGAGGCGTCATCGGCGACCCCTATCGCCGCGGCATCGGGGGTTGCGCCGCGGCGTGGAAAGCATGAACGAGACGTAAATCCGCGTCGATTAGTTCAATCTTTTCAAGGCCGGCTGTCGGCTTTCACTGTGAAAGCCGCGAATCCGGCCCCCGCCTCAGGCGAACTGCTCGCGGATCAGCCGCTCCTCGAGCCCATGGCCGGGGTCGAACAGGATGCAGTGGCGCACGTCCGGCACGCTCGCGACCTCCACCCTGACCGCCTCGCGCACCTCAGCCGAATCCGCAACCGCCGAGACCGGCCGCTTGTCCGCCTCCAGCGTCTCGAAGACCACATGCGCCGCCTTGGGCAGCAGCGCCCCGCGCCAGCGCCGCGGCCGGAACGCCGCCATCGGTGTCAGCGCCAGGATCCCTGCCCCGATCGGCAGGATCGGGCCGTGCGCGGAATAGTTATAGGCGGTGGACCCTGCCGGCGTGCAGACCAGCGCCCCGTCGCAGACCAGCTCCGCCAGCCGCTCGCGCCCGTCGACCGAGATGCGCAGCTTCGCGGCCTGCGGCCCCGATCGCAGCAGCGAGACCTCGTTGATCGCGAGCGCCTCGACCGTCACCCCGTCCGCCGCCGTCGCCCGCATCCTCAGAGGGTTGATCACCGCGGGCTCGGCGGCCTCCAGCCGCTCCTTGAGGCCGGTCTCGGCGTATTCGTTCATCAGAAAGACGACGGTGCCGCGGTTCATCCCGTAGACCGGCAGCTCCAGCGCCGCCGTCTCGTGCAGCGTCGACAGCATCAGCCCGTCGCCGCCCAGCGCCACGATCACGTCCGCAGCCTCCAGCGGCGCCTGCCCGTGCCGCGCCACCAGCGCCACGCGCGCCGCCTGGGCCAGCGCCATCTCCGAGGC
>JBBQRM010000226.1:0-5425 GCA_038214855.1 Rhodobacterales bacterium
CTCGGCCAGGATCGCCTCGGACTCCGTGCGGCCGGAGCGAAAGGTCAGCGCGACCTCGGCACCTCCGGCGGCCAGCAGCTTTGCGGTCGCAGCTCCGAGCCCGCGCGACCCGCCGACGACGAGGGCGCGCCGATCGGCGAACTCGCCCGGCCGCACCAGCCCCGCGATCCGCTCGAGTGTCGGCGGCGCGACCGGCGGGAAACGCGCGAAGGCCTTCAACGTGCCGGTGAAGCCGGGCCCCGCGACGTCGAGGCTGACCAGGCGGAACCGCTCGTCGGCTCGCGCCACTCGCCAGGAGAGCGCCGCCGCGCCGGTCGGATCGCCGAAGCTCAGCGCGAGGCCCGAATAGATCGAGTGCAGCCCCGGCACGACCATCCCCACCAGAGACGAGGTGAGCGCAAGCGCCGCGACCCGCTCCTCGCCCAGCGCCGCCGCGAGCTGCGGAAACGCCGCGCCCGCCTGCGCCGCGGCCGCCGCGGGTGCGGCGAGACGCCCTGCGCGACCTGCCAGCTCCGCCAGCTCTGGCGCCTCGGCGCGTTCGGGCACCGGCGTCGCGGGCAGATCGGGAAGCTCCGACGCCGGCGGCGACGGGCGGGAGAGGCGCAGGTCGAGCAATGCTGCCCGCGCGCCATCTGCCAGCAGCGTCGCGCGCAGCCGCTCCGTCCCCGGGACCGCCGCGGTCACGAGATCGACCTCGGCATCGACCGAAACGAAGCGCTGGAAATCGACACGGACCGAGGCGCGCGCGCGCAGATCGAGCCCCGCCGCCCCCAGCGCCTCCAGCGCCCAGAGCGCCAGATGCATCCCGTGCACCGCGGGCTCGCCCGCCTGCGTCCGCCTCGCCGCGACGGCGTCCATGTGCATCGGATTGCGGTCGCCGGTCAGCGTCGCGAAGCGCTCCTGGTCCTCGGCGCTGAAGCGGCGGCGGGCGAGGGGGGCGACGATGGCGTGTCTCCCGCCCGGCTCAGCGCGTCGGGACCGGGGTGCCGCCGCGGTAGTCGTAGAAGCCGCGATCGGTCTTGCGGCCCAGCCACCCGGCCTCGACGTATTTCACCAGGAGCGGGCACGGCCGGTACTTGGTGTCCGCCAGCCCGTCGTGCAGCACGCCCATGATCGCGAGGCAGGTGTCGAGGCCGATGAAGTCGGCAAGCTCCAGCGGGCCCATCGGATGGTTCGCCCCGAGCTTGAGCGAACGGTCGATCGAGGTGACGGTGCCCACTCCCTCGTAGAGCGTGTAGACCGCTTCGTTGATCATCGGCATCAGGATCCGGTTGACGATGAAGGCAGGGAAATCCTCGGCGCTGGCCGAGATCTTGCCGAGCCGCTCCACCACGCCGAGCATGGTCTCGTAGGTCGGCTCGTCGGTGGCGATGCCGCGGATCAGCTCGACGAGCTGCATCACCGGGACGGGGTTCATGAAATGCAGCCCCATGAACCGCTCCGGCCGGTCGGTGCCCGAGGCGAGCCTCGTGATCGAGATCGAGGAGGTGTTCGAGGTGAGGATCGTGTCGGGGCCGAGATGCGGCACGAGGGCCGCGAAGATCTGGTGCTTGAGCGGCTCGCGCTCGGTCGCGGCCTCGATCACTAGGTCCGCCTTTCCCAGTTCCGCCAGTTCAGGTTCGAGCCGGATGCGGGCGAGCGCCGCGTCGCGGTCTTCGGCCGTGATCCGCTCGCGCGCCACCTGCCGGTCCATGTTGCCGCGGATGCGTTCGGGGGCGGCCTCGAGCGTCTCCGTGGCGTTGTCGTGCAGCGCCACGTCGAAGCCCGCCAGTGCGAAGATGTGCGCGATGCCGTTGCTCATCTGGCCCGCGCCGATCACGCCTACCGACTTGATGTCCACCAAAGCTCCGTCTCTTCCCTGTCCGCGGCGTCACCATAGGCGCGGTGGTTGAATCCTGGCAATGCCCGTTCCGGAGGCGCCTGCCACCGGTGCTTCCGCCCGCGCCGACCCCCGGCGGGACCGCGGCGCCGGTGCGAAGCGCTGCCTCAGCCGAGCTTCTCGCCCAGCGCCGGCACCGCCTCGAACAGATCCGCCACCAGCCCGTAATCCGCGACCTGAAAGATCGGCGCGTCCGCGTCCTTGTTGATCGCGACGATGACCTTCGAATCCTTCATCCCCGCGAGGTGCTGGATCGCGCCAGAGATGCCGACCGCGATGTAGAGTTCGGGCGCGACCACCTTGCCGGTCTGGCCCACCTGCCAGTCGTTGGGCGCGTAGCCCGAGTCGACCGCCGCGCGGCTTGCGCCCACCGCGGCGCCGAGCGCGTCGGCGAGCTTGACGACGATGGCGAAGTTCTCCTCCGAGCCGAGGCCCCTTCCGCCGGAGACAACGATGCGCGCCGAGTTCAGCTCCGGCCGGTCCGTGCTCTCCACCCGGTCCTCGACCCATTCCGACAGACCGGGATCGCTCGCAGCACCCGCCGTCTCTATCGGGCAGGGCGGCTGGGAGCCGGCCGCATCGAAGCTCGCGCCGCGCACGGTGACGATCTTGGGGCTGTCGGCGGTCTGAACCGTCTGGACCGCGTTGCCGGCATAGATCGGCCGCTCGAACGTGTCCGATGCCACCACTGCGGTCACTTCCGAGATTACCATCACGTCGAGGAGCGCCGCGAGCCGGGGGGCGACGTTCTTGCCGGTCGTCGTCGCCGGGAAGACGATGTGGTCGTAGCCCTCCGCCATGCCGCGCACAAGCTCGGTCAGCGGCTCCGCGAGGCGGTGGGCGTAGGCGGCGTCCTCGACCAGGATCACCTTGGCCACGCCCGCAAGTGCCGCCGCCGCCTCGGCGGCGGGCCGGCAGTTCTCGCCCGCGACCAGAACGTGGACCTCACCGCCCATTGCCTGCGCCGCGGTGACGGTCTTGGCCGTGGCGTCGTTCAGGCTCGCATTGTCGTGTTTCGCCAGGATCAGCACGGCCATGGTCAGAATACCCCCGTCTCGGTCTTGAGCTTCTCGGCAAGTTCATCGACCGAGGCGACGATCACGCCGGCCTTGCGCGTCGCGGGCTCGACGGTCCTGACCACCTTCAGCCGCGGGGCCACGTCGATGCCGTAATCGGCCGGCGTCTTCTCCTCGAGCGGCTTCTTCTTGGCCTTCATGATGTTGGGCAGGCTCGCATAGCGCGGCTCGTTCAGCCGCAGGTCGGTGGTCACGATGGCCGGTAGCTTCACCTTGATGGTCTGCAAACCGCCGTCGATCTCGCGGGTGACGGTGGCGGTCTCGCTCTCGATCGCGATCTCGGAGGCGAAGGTCGCCTGGGGCCAGCCGAGGAGAGCCGCGAGCATCTGGCCGGTCGCGTTCATGTCGTTGTCGATCGCCTGCTTGCCGGCGATCACCAGGCCCGGGGCCTCGGAGTCGATTACGGCCTTGAGGAGCTTGGCCACCGCCAGCGGTTCGATGTCGAGGTTCACGTCGTCGGAGGCCACGATCAGGATCGCCCGGTCGGCGCCCATCGCCAGCGCGGTGCGCAGGGTCTCCTGCGCCTGTTTCACGCCGATGGAGACCGCGACGACCTCCTCTGCCACGCCCTTTTCGCGCAGGCGCAAGGCCTCCTCGACGGCGATCTCGTCGAAGGGGTTCATCGACATCTTGACATTGGCGAGGTCGATGCCCGAGCCGTCGGCCTTGACCCGGACCTTGACGTTGTAGTCGATCACGCGCTTGACGGGCACGAGGATCTTCATGGCGCCTCTCCTTGGTCTGTCGAGGCCTCGCGCCGGCCGCAGCCCGCGGCGGGTCTCATTCCTGCGCCGGTCTAAGGTCGGCGGTCGGGGCGTGCAAGCCCAAGTTCCGACGCTGGGACGGAGCGTCGCAGGCTCAGGCGGCGGCGCGGGCCCAGATTTCGCCGACGAGCGCCATGTAGAGGATCGCACTCGCCCCGAGCACGAAGACGTGCCAGATCGTGTTGTGGAACGGCAGCCGCTCCCACAGGAAGAACACGAGCCCCAGCGTGTAGAGGCTGCCCCCCGCCAGCACCAGCGCATAGGTCTCGGGCGCGAGCGAGGCGAGCATCGGCCCGCCGGCCAGCGCCCCCGCCCAACCCATGCCGAGATAAAGCGCGAGGCTGAGCCAACGCAGGCGGCGCGGGCTGAAGACGATCAGAAGCGCCCCTGTCAGCGCCGCGGCCCACAGCCCCGCGAGCAGCGGCCCGGCATGGCTGCCGCTCAAAACCGCGAAGGCAGTGTAGGTCCCGGCGATCTTCAGATAGATCGCCGACTGGTCGACCCGGCGCAGCGCGTCCTTCCACGCCGGCAGCGGTGTCATGTTGTAGCAGGCCGAACAGGTCAGCATCGCTATCAGGCTCGCGCCGTAGATGGCAGCACCCGTCAGGATCAGCCGGTCCTGCGACCAGATCGAGACAATCCAAAGCAGGATCGGCACCGCCGCCAGAGCCGCGACCACACCGGTTACATGCACCGCCGCATCAGAAAGCTGTTCGGCACGCGAATAGATAAGCGGATTGCGTCCGCGCGGCCTCATGTCCCACCCTCCGCAGGTGCCGCGCCCCACCCGGCGCTGTTTAAAACTCTAGCACCGCAATTCGGGGTTTTACATGACTTACGTCGATATGGTTACCGCGAAAGCTGTTTCAGCCCGCGTCCTCGCGGCTCGCGCCGGGCACCCACAGCACATCCGTAGCGCCGTTACAGTTGGCGGCGCGCGACGCGACGAAGAACCAGTCCGACAGCCGGTTGAGGTAGCGCACCACCTCCGGATTGACCTGCTCCTGCGCAGCGAGCCCAACCACCAGCCGCTCTGCCCGCCGGCACACGGTGCGGCAGAGGTGCAGATGCGCCGCGAGCGCGCTGCCCGCCGGCAGAACGAAGCTTCGTAGCGGCGCGAGGAATTTGTTCATCGCGTCGATCTCAGTCTCGAGCCGCGCCGTCTGCGCCGCCACCATCCTGAGGCGGGGATATTCCGCTGCCGCGTCGCCATCGAGGTCCGGCGTGCAGAGATCGGCGCCCAGATCGAAGAGGTCGTTCTGGATCCGCGCGAGCCGCGCGTCGATCGCGTCCTCCGCGTATATGCGCGCGAGGCCCAGCGTCGCGTTCACTTCGTCCACCGTGCCGTAGGCCGCGACACGCGGCGCGGTCTTGGGTACCCTCGTGCCGTCGCCGAGCCCGGTCTCGCCGCCGTCGCCGGTGCGGGTGTAGATGCGGTTGAGAACGACCAGGATCAGTCCCCCAGCTGTCCGAAATAGACGAAGGCCACGATCAGCACCACGGCCACGAACTGGAGCAGCAGGCGCAGCCGCATGATCTTGTTCGCGTATTTCTTGTTGAAGTCTCCGCCCTTCGCGAATCCCCCGACGCCGATCATCAGCACCGCGAGCACGGCCAGACAGGCGACGGCGGCGGCGATGAACATCGGATCTCGGGTCACGGGCGCCTCCGGCCTGGGCAGACCTCTGGAATTAGCCGTTCCATCC
>JBBQRM010000227.1:0-5423 GCA_038214855.1 Rhodobacterales bacterium
GACCTGGAAAGGATTTGGCTGGCAGAGGCCACGCTTCATGACGCCGGGCTTTCACAGGCTCGGTCCGTTGGCCGGAGCCGTAAGGCGGAGGGGGAGACGCGCCCGGAAGACATATTGCGCTTTCGGCGGCGAACGGGCGGAGCCCCGGACCGGGGGTCGAGATTTCCCCGATGCGGCAATCGGGGCGCGTACGCCCGGGCGGGTGCGAGCAATCGCGCCCGCCGTCACGCCGCAGGCGTGCCTCCGGCACGACCGGCGGGCGGGCGCGCCCCGATTTGTCACGGGACAAATCGGGGAAGGGAAGAGAGGGCGTCTCCCAAGGCGGTCGTGTCGCCGGGAGGATCATCAAGACGAACTCCGGGTGAGTCCTGCGGCGCCGCATTGCCCGGACCGGAAAAGCGAGGCTCCTGTCTCGCCCGGTCCGTCGCCCGGAGCCATCGGCGCAGGGCGAGGGGGGTGCAGCCTGGACCGAAGCTCACAATCGGGCCGCGCCTGCCCCCGGGCGGGCGCGTCTATCGCGCCTGCCGTCACGCCGGAGGCGTGCCTTCGGCACGACGGGCAGGCAGGCGCGGACCGATCTATCAACGGACAGATCGGTCGGGAGGGTGGAAAGGTGGCGCCTCATATGGGAAAAAATCCCAAGCATCATTCCGGCGCCCGTATGATATAGTGTCACGTAGGCGCCGGAACGATGTCAGCGGGTCGCCGCGACGAAGCCCGCGATCCGGGCCCAGACCTGCGCCTGGATCGCGTCGCGCTCCATCAGGATCTCGTGGCGGGCGCCTTCGAGGGGGACGAGCGCCCCCTGGGGGAGCTTTGCGGTCAGGGCGTGGACGGTGCGGGGGGAGACGACCTGTTCGTCGCTGCCGAGCAAGACCAGGACCGGCAGGTCGGGCAGTGCCGTGCGGCCGAGGCGGGTCATCTCGAGGAAGGCCGCGCGGGTCCATTGCAGGCTCGGGCCGCCGAGCGCGAGCTCGGGATGCGCGGCGATCTGGGCCGCGCACCAGGCGAAGCGCTCGGGATCGGTGGTGAGCCGATTTGCCGCAAAGGCGGCGGCGCCCGCCGCGGGCGTGCCGCCGGTGCCGGGGGTCGGGCGGTGGCCGAGGCCGAGCCGCCCCGCGATCTGCGCCACCCGCGTGGCGATCTCGCGCGCCGCCGTCGACATCTGCAGGCCCCACATCGGGGCGGAGAAGACCGCGCCGCGAAAGCCGCCTGCCTCGACCAGCGTCCTGAGGCCGATGCAGCCGCCCATGGAATGCCCCAGCAGATAGCGCGGCTGGGGCAGCGCCGCCACCGCGGGCGAGGCCATCACCGCCGCGACGTCGCGCTGGTAGTCGGCGAACTCATCGACATGCCCGAGGCCGGAATGTCGGGTGCTGCGTTGGGACAGGCCCTGGCCGCGCCAGTCGAGCACCGCCGCGGCCAGCCCCAGATCCGCGAGCCGGCCGACGGTGCGGCCGTATTTCTCGATGTATTCGGTGCGGCCGGGAAAGATCACGACGCTGCCCCGTGCCCCCGGCCAGACCGCGAGGCGCAGGCGCTGGCCGTCGGAGGTGAGCAGCCAGTGCAGCCGCACCCCCGGCGGCGCGTCGGCGACATCGGCGAAGAAGGGCGGCGCCGGGTCCATGCCGCCCGGCGGTCAGCTCAGGACGCTGCCGAGCTTCATCGCGAGACCCATGTCGCCCTCGACCTTCAGCCGCCCCGTCATGAAGGCGCTGGTCGGATTGATCGTGCCGTCGAGAATGCCTTGAAACGTTTCGCTGCTGGCGGTCATCGTGCAATCGGCGGGGGCGTCGTCGGCGGAGGCGCCGGTCTCGTCGATCCGCACCGCCCCCTCGTTCTCGATCAGGAACTTCACCGAGCCGTCGATCCCCTCGCCGTCGAGCTTCGCGTTCAGCGCCTCGACAGCCGCGTCCACAACCTCGCTCATTACGCACTCTCCACACTGAGGGCGAATTCGGCCCTCGATTTTTCACGATCGGTGGTTACCTTAGTGCGCATGTCCGGGTACCGAAAGCACCATCTGGCGGTTGCCGTCGCGTCAGCGCTCTGGGCCGTCGGCGCACCCTGGCCGGTCGGGGCACTTCCCGCACTCGCGCAGGAGGATCAGGCGGCGCGGCTCGATGCGCTGTTCGCCGAGCTGGCCGAGCCGGGGCGCGAGGATTGGATGCGCATCGAGCGCGAGATCACCCGGCTGTGGTCGCGCTCGGGGTCGGATGCGATGGACCTGCTGCTGCGCCGCGGCAGCGACGCGATCGAGGCGGGGGATCTGCCGGCGGCGATCGAGCATCTGACCGCGCTGACCGAACAGGCGCCGGATTTCGCCGAGGGCTGGAACGCGCGCGCCACCGCCTTTTATCTGATGGACGAGTATGCGCTGGCGATCGCCGACATCGAGCGGGTTCTCGCGCTCGAGCCGCGGCATTTCGGGGCGCTGACCGGGCTCGCGCTGATGCTCGAGCAGATGGGCGAGGCGGGGTATGCGCTGGAGGCGCTGCGGATGGTGCATGCGCTGAACCCGAACCGGCCGAACATCGACGAGGCGCTCCAGCGGCTCGACCGTCTCGCCGGCACCGCCGATCTCTGATCCCCCCGGTCGCACCGGCCGACCGTCGCATCGGGACCCTTGCATGCCTTCAGACCTCCACGACCGCCGGGACCGCAACGTCATCGCGGTGCTGGGGCCGACCAACACCGGCAAGACGCATTACGCCATCGAGCGGATGCTCGCGCACCGCACCGGGGTCATCGGTCTGCCGCTCCGGCTGCTCGCGCGCGAGGTTTACGACCGGATCGTGAGCCTGCGCGGGCCGTCGGTGGTGGCGCTGGTCACGGGCGAGGAACGGATCGTTCCGCCGCGCACCGCCTACTGGGTCTGCACGGTCGAGGCGATGCCGGTCGATCTGGGGCCGGAGTTCCTCGCGGTGGACGAGATCCAGCTCTGCGCCGCTCCCGATCGCGGCCACGTGTTCACCGACCGGCTGCTGCGCGCCCGCGGGTTGAGCGAGACGCTGCTGCTCGGCTCCGACAGCATGCGCGGGCGGATCGCGAGCCTGATCCCCGGGGCGCGGTTCGTGCACCGCGACCGGTTCTCGCGGCTGACCTATACCGGGCCGCGCAAGCTGAGCCGGATGCCGCCGAGGAGCGCCATCGTCGGCTTCTCGGTGGAGGACGTCTATGCCATCGCCGAGCTGATCCGCCGCCAGAAGGGGGGGGCCGCGGTGGTGATGGGGGCGCTCAGCCCGCGGACCCGCAACGCGCAGGTCGCGCTCTATCAGAACGGCGACGTCGATCATCTCGTGGCGACGGATGCGATCGGCATGGGGCTCAACCTCGACATCGCGCATGTGGCCTTCTCGGGGCTCGCGAAGTTCGACGGGCGCAGGCACCGGCATCTGGCGCCGAACGAGCTGGCGCAGATCGCCGGACGCGCCGGACGCTACACCGCCGACGGCAGCTTCGGGGTGACGGGCGACGCCGGCGCGCTCGAGCCGGAGGTGGTGGAGGCGATCGAGAATCACCGCTTCGCGCCTGTGCGCAAGCTCGAGTGGCGCAACCCGCGGCTGGAGTTCGGCACGCTCGAGGCGCTGGTCGCGAGCCTCGAGGCGCCCTCGGAGCACGCGGACCTGCGCCGCGCGCGGGAGGCCGACGATCTGGCGACCTTGCGCGCGCTGGCCGATCTGCCGGAGCTGCGCGCGCGCGTGCGGGCAGGGCCGGAGGTGCGGCTGCTGTGGGACGTCTGCCAGCTGCCGGACTTCCGCAAGGTCTCGCCGGCCGAGCATGCGGGCCTCTGCGCGCGGATCTTCGGCTTCCTGCACGATGGCGGCGGCATCCCGACCGAGTGGCTCGCGGGCCAGGTCCGCCGCATCGACCGGACCGAAGGCGACATCGACGCTCTGTCGAAGCGGTTGGCGTATATCCGCACATGGACCTACGCAGCCCAGCGAAAGGGCTGGGTGGGTGACGCGGACCATTGGCGCGAGGAGACGCGTGCGGTAGAAGATCGGCTGTCGGATGCGCTGCACGCGCGGCTGACCCAGCGGTTCGTCGACCGGCGCACGAGCGTTCTGATGCGCCGGCTGAAGCAGAAGGAGAGCCTCGTGGCCCATGTGTCCGATACCGGCGAGGTGACGGTCGATGACCAGTTCATCGGCCGCCTCGAAGGCTTCCGCTTCCGGCTCGACCCTTCGGCCGACGCCGCGGCGGCCAAGACCCTGCGCGCCGCCGGCATCGCGGCGCTGGGGCCTGCACTGAACCTGCGTGCCGACAAGTTCTACAACGCGCCCGACCCCGAGATCGACGTGACCGAGCAGGGCGGGCTGATGTGGGGCGAGCACGCGGTGGGCAAGCTGGTCGCGGGACCCGATGCGCTCGGCCCCGGCGTGCAGCCCTTCGTCGACGAGGACGCGCCGCCCGAGGTCGCCGAGAAGCTGCGCCGGAGGCTCGGGCACTGGATCGACCGCAAGATCGCGGCGCTGTTCCAGCCGCTGGTGGCACTTCGCGACGACGAGGCGCTGGCGGGCATGGCGCGGGGCATTGCCTTCCGGCTGGTCGAGGGTCTGGGCGTCGTGCCGCGGGCCGAGCTTGCCTCCGACGTGAAGGGGCTCGACCAGGATCAGCGTGCGGGTCTGCGCAAGCACGGGGTGCGTTTCGGACAGTTCACGGTGTTCCAGCCGCTGTTGCTGAAGCCCGCGCCGACGCGGCTGCGGCTGATCCTGTGGTCGCTGGCAGAGGGGCTGGAGGTCTTTCCCGAGGCGCCGCCGCCGGGGCTCGTGACGGTTCCGGCGGTGCCGGGCGCGCCGGCGGGGTATTATCCGCGTGCGGGCTACCGGCTGGCGGGGGAGCGTGCGATCCGGATCGACATGCTCGAGCGGCTGGCCGACATGCTGCGCGGCTGCGACGCGCGCGCGGGCTTCGAGGCCGCGCCGGAGATGCTGTCGATCACCGGCCTGTCGCTGGCGGAATTCGCCAAGCTGATGCAGGGGATGGGTTATCAGGCGACGCAGGGCACGCGCCCGAAGCGACGGCCGGCTGCAGCAGCGCCCGCTCCCGCCGCAGGGCCGGCAGCGCAGGACGTCCCCGCCACACCGCCGGCGCCGCCGGGGCCGGACGTGCCGCCGGGGCCGCCGCCCGCTCCCGGCCCCGACATGCCGCCCGCCCCGGAGCCGCCCCCCGGTCCCGACGTGCCGCCCACACCCGAGACGCCGCCCGGTCCGAGTGTCCCGCCCGCGCCGGAGGTGCCGGACGAGCAGCCGCCGGAGACGCCATCGGACGTGCCGGTGGAGCTGCCGCCCGGACCCGCGGAGACGCCGACCGACATTCCCGTCGAGCTGCCTCCCGGCGGACCCGCCGAGATGCCGCCGCCGGGAGCGCCTGCGGAGCTGTCGCCGCAGGTCGCGGCGGATGCGCCCGCGGTCGAGGAG
>JBBQRM010000228.1:0-5378 GCA_038214855.1 Rhodobacterales bacterium
TCAGGCCCGAACGGCACGTCCGAAACTCAATCGCCACCATACGCCGCCAGATCACCGCCGCCCTCGTCCGCAGCCTGCACCGATGTCCATGCTGCGCAAGATTGCACGCTGACCTTCATTCAGATTTATGACGCAGTAAGATTAGCATGCCCGTATGAAATCGGGGCAAGAGGCCGGGACCGTTGACAAGGGCGGTCGCGGGACGCTTACCCTTGCTCAGAGAAAAGGCGCGTCCGGCACGGGCGGCGCCATAGGGGGAGAAACGCATGGCCTGGGTTTTCCGCTCCACGCTCGCCGCGCTCGCGGCGACGGCGCTCGTGGCACCGGCGCTGGCGCAGCAGCGCACGCTGGTGATCAACACCGACACATCCGATCCGGCTCCCAAGGCCGCGTTCCAGCAACTGATCGACGATTTCGAGGCGGCGAACCCGGATGTGAAGGTCACCTGGAACCTGTTCGACCACGAGGGCTACAAGACCGCCATCCGCAACTTCCTGAGCGCCGACGCGCCGGATCTGGCGAACTGGTACGCCGGCAACCGCATGGCGCCCTTCGTGGAGGCGGGGCAGTTCGAGGACATCTCCGACCTGTGGGAGGCGGAGAACATGGGCGAGACGCTCGCCTCGGCCGAGCCGTCGATGACCATCGACGGCAAGCAATGGGGCGTGCCCTACACGTATTACCAGTGGGGGATGTACTACAACAAGGACGTCTTCGCCGAACGCGGCGTCGAGGTGCCCGAGACCTGGGACCAGTTCCTCGCGGCCTGCGCCGAGTTCGCGGCCGCCGACATCGACTGCACCACCACCGGCACCAAGGCGCTGTGGCCGGCGGCGGGGTGGTTCGACTACATGAACCTGCGCACCAACGGCTATCAGTTCCACATGGACCTCACCCAGGGCAAGGTGCCCTGGACCGACCCGAAGGTGCGCGCGACGTTCCAGAATTGGGCGAAATTGATCGAGGCGGGGTATCTGACGGAGAACCACGCGGCGATCGAGTGGCAGGACGCGCTGCCGCTGCTGGTGCAGGGCAAGGCCGCGACGTATCTGATGGGCAATTTCGCGGTCGCGCCGCTCAAGGAGGCGGGCATGACCGACGACAGCCTCGGCTTCTTCCCCTTCCCCGAGATCTCGCCCGACGTCGGCCGCGCCGAGGACGCGCCGACCGACACGATCCACATCCCCTCGGGCGCGAAGAACAAGGAGGACGCCCGCAAGTTCCTCGCCTTCCTCGCCTCGGCCGAGCAGCAGACCAAGATCAACGCGACGCTGGAGCAGCTGCCGGTCAACAACCAGAGCGAGGTGATCGACGACCCGTTCCTCCAGCAGGGCTTCGAGATGCTGTCGACCGCCGACGGGCTCGCGCAGTTCTTCGACCGCGACGCGCCGGCGGAGATGGCAAAGGTGGCGATGGAGGGCTTCCAGGAGTTCATGGTCAAGCCGGGCGACATCGACCGCATCCTCGAGCGACTCGAGAAGGCGCGCCAGCGCATCTACGAGTGAGCCGCCTGCCCGGGCCGCGGCCGGCCCGGGCTCCCTCGCCCCGGAGCAGCGCCGATGACCACCGTAGCCCTGCCCCACGATCCCCCGCCGCGCGGCTGGTGGAAGCAGAACCAGCAGCGGCTGGCGCCGTGGCTGTTCCTCGCGCCGGGGATGGCGATGTTCGCGGTCTACGTGATCTGGCCCATCGGAGCCTCGATGTGGCTGAGCTTCTACGACTGGGACGGGCTGGGAGAGAAGGTCTGGCTCGGAGCGGCGAACTATGTCGAGCTGTGGGACGATTACGACTTCTGGGGCGCGCTCGAGAACAACGTGATCTGGTTGGTGCTCTACATGCTGGCGGTGCCGGCGGGGCTTGCGATCGCGATCTTCCTCAACCAGAGTGTCACCGGCATCAGGCTCTACAAGTCGCTGTTCTTCTTTCCCTTCGTCATCAGCCAGGTGGTGGTGGGGCTGATGTTCTCGTGGTTCTACGCGCCGAACTTCGGGCTGTTCTACAAGCTGATCGAGTGGATCACGGGGACGGGCGTGGCGGTGCTCGCCGACGAGCGCTACGTCACCTACGGGATCATCGCGGCCGGGCTGTGGCCGCAGATCGCCTATTGCATGATCCTCTACCTGACCGGGCTCAACAACGTCGCCCCCGAGCAGGTCGAAGCCGCACGGCTCGACGGGGCGCGCGGCTGGCGGATGCTGTGGCACGTGATCCTGCCGCAGCTGCGCCCCGCGACCTTCATCGCCGTGGTGGTGACGGTGATCGGAGCGCTCAGGTCGTTCGACCTCGTGTCGATCATGACCGACGGCGGACCCTACGGATCGTCGCGGGTGCTCAGCTTCTACATGTACGAGCAGGCGCTCAGCGAATACGGCTACCGGATGGGATACGGGGCTGCGATCGCGGTGGTGCTGTTCGCGATCATGATGGTCTTCATCGCGGGTTTCATCTCCAAGATACTCCGCGACGAGCGCGAGGGCTACTGAGATGCCGCAGGCGTTCCGCGCTCATGTCGCCGCGATCTGCGAGCTTCTGCCGGGGGCGGAGGTGTCGGATCCCTGGGGCGGCGGCCACGACGCCTGGAAGGTCGGCGGCAAGATGTTCGCCTGCATCGGGTCGGTCGCGGAGGGCGTGTCGGTGAAATGCGCCGATCTCGAGACCGCCGAGATGCTGAAGGAGGCGGGCGTCGCGGTTCGTGCCCCCTACTTCCACAAGAGCTGGGTCCTTCTGCCGGAGGGAACCGAGGCGGAGGAGCTCGAGCACCGGCTCATCGCGTCCTACGAGCTGATCCGGGCAAAGCTGCCCGCGGCGGTGCGGCGAGGCCTCGCCGCGTACGCGACGGCGCGCGCCTGATGTTCCCCCGCCCGATCGCCCAGACCGCGCCCGCGACGCAGATCGCCTATCGGGTGGCGCTGCCGGTTTCGCTGGTGCTGTGGCTGCTGCCACTGCTGGGCGTGGCGATGACCTCGCTGAAGCCGGCGGGGGACCTCGCGGCGGGCAATTACTTCGGTTGGCCGAGCCATCTGGCCTTCGGCAACTACGTCGACGTGTTCCGCAACTCGCCGATCTGGGACTACATCCTCAATTCGTTCAAGGTGACGATCCCCACGGTGATCGGGGCGGTGGCGCTCTCCTGCATGACCGGCTTCGCGCTCGGGGTCTACCGGTTCCCGTCGAATCTCGCGATCTTCTTCCTGTTCGTCGCGGGGAACTTCGTGCCGTTCCAGATCCTGATGGTACCGGTGCGCGACCTGACGCTCCAGCTCGGGCTCTACAACACGACCGCGGGGCTGGCGCTCTTCCACATCGCGTTTCAGACCGGGTTCTGCACGCTGTTCATGCGCAACTTCATCCGGGCGCTGCCGCGCGAGCTGATCGAAGCGGCGCGTGTCGAGGGGGTGAGCGAGATCCGAATCTTCTGGTTCATAGTGGTGCCGTTGATGCGCCCGGCGATCGCGGCGCTGGCGGTGCTGGTGTTCACCTTCGTCTGGAACGACTATTTCTGGGCGACGGTGCTGACGCAAGGCGCGGATACCCAGCCGGTGACGGCGGGGCTCTATTCGCTCAACGGCCAGTGGGTCGCGGCCTGGCAGCTGGTCTCCGCAGGCTCTATCGTGGCCGCCATGCCGCCGGTGATCATGTTCTTTCTGATGCAGCGCCACTTCATCGCCGGCCTGACGCTCGGCGCGGTGAAATGAGGAGACCGACGTGACCGAACGCCATGCCACCTTCCACGACCTCGAGGGCGCGAGCGTCTTCATCACCGGCGGCGGCTCCGGGATCGGCGCGGCGCTGACGGGCGGGTTCCTCGCCCAGGGCGCGCGCGTGGCCTTCGTCCAGCGCTCGGACGCGGGCGCGTTCGTCGAGGCGATGGAGGCCGAGCACGGGAACCGGCCGCTCTACATCGAGAACGACGTGACCGACATCCCGGCTTTGCGCGAGGCCATCGCGCAGGCCGCCGAAGCGCACGGGCCGGTCACGGTGCTGGTGAACAACGCCGCCAACGATACCCGCCACGACTGGATGGAGGTCGATGTCGAGGCCTGGGACAAGTCCCAGGCGGTGAACCTGCGCCCGCATTTCTTCACCGCCCAGGCGGTGGCGCCGGGGATGAAGGCGGCCGGCGGGGGTGCGATCGTCAACTTCTCGTCGATCTCCTACATGATGGGCAACGACGGGTACCTCGCCTACCTGACCGCCAAGGCCGGGATCACCGGGCTCACCCGCGGGCTCGCGCGCGAGCTGGGCCCCCACGGCATAAGGGTGAACGCGGTGATGCCCGGATGGGTGCTGACCGAGCGGCAGAAGGAGCTGTGGGCCACGCCCGAGGATCTCGCCGCGCATCTCGACCGCCAGTGCATCAAGGAGCATCTCGTCGAGCAGGACCTGGTCGAGCCGGTGCTGTTTCTCGCCTCGAAGGCCTCGCGGATGATGACCTCGCAGGGGATGGTCGTGGACGGGGGCGTCGTCTTCACCGGATGAACGCCGACTGGATCGCCGTCGATTGGGGCACGACCAACCTGCGCGCCTGGGCGATGGGCGCGGACGAGCAGCCGCTGGCGCTGGCGCAGGCCGAGACCGGCATGGGCGGGCTCCGCCGCGACGAGTTCGAGCCGGCGCTGCTGGCGCTCGTCGGCGGCTGGCTGGCGGAGGGGCGGCGCACGGACGTCGTCGCCTGCGGCATGGTCGGCGCGCGGCAGGGCTGGGTCGAGGCGGCCTATGCCGCGGTGCCCTGCCCGCCGCGCCGCGACGCGCCCTTCGCCCGGCCGCAGGTGGCCGACCCGCGGCTCGCGGTGCACGTGCTGCACGGGCTGTCGCAGGCAACACCCCCGGACGTGATGCGCGGCGAGGAGACGCAGGTCGCGGGCTGGCTCGCGCGCGAGCCTCACTTCGACGGGGTGCTGTGCCTGCCCGGCACCCATTCCAAATGGGTGCATGTCAGCGCCGGCGAGGTGGTGAGCTTCGCGAGCTATCTGACCGGCGAGCTGTTCGGGCTGCTCGCCACCGCCTCGGTTCTGCGCCACAGCGTCGGCGCCGAGGGGTGGTCGGAGCCGGATTTCACCGAAGGCGTCGAGGCGGCGATGGCCCGGCCCGAGCGGGTCGCGGGCCAGCTCTTCGGGCTGCGTGCGGAGACGCTGCTCGAGGGGCTGGCGCCCCAGCGGGCGCGGGCGCGGCTGTCGGGGCTCCTGATCGGGGCCGAGCTCGCGGGCGCGCGGCCCTACTGGCTCGGCCGCGACGTGGTGCTGATTGGCGAGACCTCGGTCGCCGCCGCCTATCGCGCCGGCCTCGCGCTCGGCGGCGCGGAGCCGCGGGTGGCGGATGCGGCAGAGACGGTGCTCGGCGGCCTCGCTGCCGCCCATGCGCAACTTCTGGCCGAAAGG
>JBBQRM010000229.1:0-5372 GCA_038214855.1 Rhodobacterales bacterium
GAGGCAGGTGCTCTTGCCCGCGCCGTTGCGCCCCATCACCGCGACCACCTCGCCCGCAGCCACCCCGAGCGTGAGGCCGCGCAGCACCGGCACCGCACCCCGCGAGGCCGTGAGCGCTTCGAGCGCGAGCCTCATCCGAGATAGGCCGCCCGCACCGCGGGGTCGGCGGCGATCTCCGCGGGGCTGCCCACGGCGAGCACCCGTCCCTCGACCAGCACGCTGACCCGGCCCGCCAGCGCGTTCACCACCTCGATGTTGTGCTCGATCATCAGCACCGAAATCTCCGCCCCCACCTCGCGGATCAGTGGCACCACCGCTGCAATCTCGTCCGCCGCCAGGCCCTGCGTCGGCTCGTCGAGGATCAGGAGCCGCGGCCCGAGCGCCAGCCCCATGCCGAGCTCGAGCAGCCGCTGGTGCCCGTAGCTCAGCGCGCCGGCTCGAACCGCCGCCCGGCTCGCGAGCCCCACCCGCTCGAGTTCCGCCTGCACCGCCTCCGCCAGGCCCCGCGCGGGGACCCGCCGCTGCACCGCCAGCGCCAGGTTGTCGAAGACGCTGAGGCCTGGATAGATCGCGGTGATCTGGAACGTATAGGCGATCCCCAGCCGCACCCGCGCCGGCGCCGGCAGACGCGTGATGTCTTGCCCTGCGAAGCGGATGGTGCCTGCATCGGGCGTGATCCGCCCGCAGATGAGCCCGGTCAGCGTCGTCTTGCCCGCGCCGTTCGGCCCGATCAGCGAATGCACGCCCTTGGCCGCCACGTCGAGATCGACGCCCGCCACCGCCTCCACACCCCCGAAGCTCCGGGCGAGCCCGCGCGCCGCGAGCAGCGTCATGGCAACCAGGGCACGAGCCGCGCCCGCAGGCTGCCCATCAGCCCGCGCCGCGCGAAGAGCACGAGCGCGACCAGCGCCGCGCCCACGACGAGCTGCGGCGCGGTGGTGATCCCGCTCGCGGCATCGACCAGCCAGAACATCACGAGCGTCCCAACGAACGGCCCGAGCACCGTCCCCGCCCCGCCGAGCAGCACCCACAAGAGCGGCAGGATCGAGTGGTCGATCGCGGCAAAGCTCGCGCCCACATAGCCGAACAGGAGCGCATATCCGGCCCCCGCGGCGCCGGCGAAGGCGCCCGACAGCCCCAGCGCCAGAAGCCGCCAGCGGAACGGGTCGTAGCCGAGCATCCGGCTGCGCTCGGGGTTCTCGCGCATCGCGACCAGCACCCGCCCGGCGCGGCTCCGGACCAGCGCGAGGCTCGCAAGGAGCCCTCCGGCGAAGAGCGCGAGCGCCGCCGCATAGCGCGGCCCCTCCTGCGACAGGTCGAGCGGCCCGACGATCCGCGCCGCGCGTTCGAGCACGAAGCCCTCGTCGCCGCCGGTGACGCGCCCGAATGTCAGGATCGCCAGATACCCCGCCTGCGCCACCATCAGCGTCACGATCATGAACGCCGCCCCCGTGGTGCGCAGCGCCAGCACCCCCACCACGAGCGCCAGCCCCCCGCCCGCCGCGACGCCTGCCATGAAAGCGGGCGCGGCCGGAAAGACCCCGAACCTGACCGTGAGCCCCGCAGCATACATCCCCGCCGCGAAGTAGAGCGCATGGCCGAGGCTCAGCAGCCCGGTGTAGCCGAAGGCGAGATTGTAACCCATCGCATAGACCGCGAGCACCATCACCCGCGCGAGATTGGCGTGGGGATAGGGCGGCAGCACGAAGCCTAAGGCCAGCAGCAGCGCCAGCACCCCCAGATGCAGCGCGAGCGACGCGCGCCCCCCGCTCACGCCGCCTCCCGGCCGAAGAGCCCCTGCGGGCGGAACACCAGCACCAGAGCCACCAGCAGCGTCGCCACGATCTTGCCGACTGTCGGCGAGAAGAAGACCGAGGCGATCCCGTCGCCGAGCCCGATCGCCAGCGCCGCGACCACCGTGCCGCGCAGGCTGCCTAGGCCGCCGAGGATCACCACGATGAAGGCGAGCAGGAGCGGATCGCCGCCCATCAGGTAATGTGCCTGCGAGATCGGGACGATCAGCACCGCAGCCACCGCCGCGAGTGCCGCCCCCGCACCGAAGGTGAGCGCATAGACCCGACCGGTGTCGATGCCAAAGGCCTCGGCCATCGCCCGGTCCGACCGGGTCGCGCGCATCACCAACCCCGCGCGGCTGCGCGCGAGCCCCAACCACACGAAGCCGAGCAGCGCCGCGGCCAGTCCCACCACCGCGAGCTTGTAGGCCGAGACGCCGAACCAGGGGAGCTGGATCACCGCCTCGAACGGCGCCGGCACCGGGCGCGCATCCGGGCCGAACCCCGTCAGCGCCAGCGCCTGGAGGATGTAGAGCAGTCCGATGGTCGCGACGATCGTGGGCTCCGGCGCGTAGTCGAGCCGCCGAAGCACCAGCAGGTCCGCGGCCACCGCCAGCGCACCGACAGACAGCGGAGCCGCGACCAGCGCTACGGCAAAGCCGACCCACGGCGGGCCCGGCACGGCCTGCGTCACGAACCAGGCCGCAACGGCGCCGAGCATGAAAAACGCCCCGTGCGCGACATTGACCACCCGCATCACCCCGAAGACGAGGCTGAGCCCCACCGCGGTCAGCGCCAGCACCGCAGCCCCCACCAGCCCCTCGATCGCGGCGAGCAGCAGATAGGGACCGAGCGCCACGCCCGCGGCTCAGAACGAGCGCGTGGTGTAATCCACCTCGTCGGGGTAGAGCCCGTCCTCGATCGAGGTTGTGTGCACGACCGCGAGCCGCCCCTCCTCGACCTTCGAGATGTGCTGGTGCCCGAAGGCCTGATGCGTGCGGCCGTTGAAGAGCTTGTCGCCCTGCGGATGCTCGCGGCCGGCCGGAAACGCCTCCATCGCCTCGATCGCCTCGACGAGCGCCGACCGGTCCGCGGGCCCGCGATAGCCCGCCGCCTCCATGCCGCGCTTGATCACGAACAGCGTCTCCCAGACGCTGAACATATGCGCGTAAGTCGAGACGTCGCGAGGATCTTCCTGCGCCGCCCCACTGTCGCCCACGCCGACCGAAGCACGGTAGAACGTCTCATGCTCCGGCGCGTCGGGCTGCAGATACCGCGGCTGTCCCTCCCACAGATGCGTGCCCTCGAGAAACGCGAGCCCGGGCGCTGCGATGTCCACGCCCTCGAGCGAGTCGATGAAGCCGAAGATCTCCGGCCGCCCGCCCCGCCCGTAGAAGGTGCCCAGCTCCTTGACGAAGGTCAGCACCGAGGGGCCGACCATCACGTGATAGAGCACCTCGGTGTCGCGCGGGATGCGTGGCAGGTAGCGGGTGAAGCTGGTCTCGGTCGGCGGGACCGCGATCCTGGCAATCACCTCGCCGCCCCGTGCTGCGATGGCCTCCGAGAAGAAGTCACGGTGGTCGTGGCCGAAGGCGTAGTCGGGAAAGATCATCGCGACGCGCCGCCCCAGATTGGCCGCGACCCAGGGCGCCATCGCGATCACCTGCGACTTCACGTCGGTGATGCCGGGCTGGAGCGTCCAGCGGTTGAGCGCACCCGAAGCGACGTGATGCCCCTCGGAGCAGACGAGATAGGGAATGCGCAGCTCGCCCGCCCGCGCCGCAGAACTGATGACGACATTGCTGAAGAGGGTTCCGAAAATCGCCTCGCAACCCGCTTGCGTCGCGAGTTTTTCCACCACCTCCGCCCCGCGCCTCGGGTCGGTCGCGTCGTCCTCGAACACCAGCTCCACCGGCCGGCCGCCGATCCCGCCCGCGGCGTTGAGCACCTCGAGCGCGGCCCGGGCGGTGCGCGCGTACCAGCGCCCGTAGGCCGCGCCGATGCCGGTCAGATGCACCTGCACGCCGAGTCGGACCGGTGCCGCCGACTGCGCCTGCACGAAGCGCGGCAGCGCCGCCGCCCCGGCGAGCGCCGCGCCAACCTGCAACAACGACCGGCGGGAGGGCAGGCGGGCTCGACGGTCCATCGGGCGCTCCGTATTGCGGTGAGGCAAGCGCAGGATGTGGGTTCGGCGCGGCAATGTCCACCGGTGCATGGAATGGGCGATTGGTTAACGCCGGGGGGCCAAATGGGATGGCACGCGAGCGCGGGCTCTGCTAGGAAGTTTGCAAAATCAGAGCAATCGGGGAGACGACGATGCGACACACGATCCTTGGGATAGGAAAGGGGATGGCCCTCGGCCTCGCGGCGGCGATGGCGCTTGCGGCACCCGCGGGCGCGCAGCAGCAGCTGTCGATCGCCACCGGCGGCACGGGGGGCGTCTATTTCCCGATCGGCGGCGGCATCGCCGAACTGATCAACCAGCACCTCGACGGCTACATGGCCGTCGCCGAAGTCACCGGCGCTTCGGTCGAGAACATGGGGCTCATCAGCCGTGGCGACAGCGACTTCGCCATCGCGCTCGCCGACACGGTCCAGCAGGCCCATGCCGGCACCGGCGCCTTCGAGGGACGCCAGATCGCCGACCTGCGCGCGCTCGCTGCGATCTACCCCAACGCGGTGCAGATCGTGGCGCTCGACGGATCGGGCATCGGGGGGCTCCAGGACCTCAAGGGCAAGCGCGTCTCGGTCGGCGCCCCCGGATCGGGCACCGAGGTCAACGCCCAGACCCTGCTCGAAGCGAACGGCATCAGCTACGACGACTTCACCCCCGAGCGGCTGAACTTCAACGAGACCGCGGATGCGCTGCGTGACGGCGACATCGACGCCGGCATCTGGAGCGTCGGGCCGCCGACCAGTTCGATCATGAACCTCGCCGCGACCAGCGACATCAACCTGATCGGCCTCACCGAGGACGAGATCGCCAAGGCACAGGAGGCCGAGCCGGTGTTCGCGCCCTACACGCTGAAGGCCGACACCTACGACGGCATCGACGCCATCGACACGATCTCGATCCCCAACGCCCTCGTGGTCCACGCCGAGATGGACGACGAGCTCGCCTATCAGGTGACCAAGCTGATCTTCGAGCGGGTCGACGACCTGCGCGCGATCCATCCGGCGGCGAACGATACGACCGTCGAGTTCACCATGAGCTCCACGCCGATCCCGCTGCACCCCGGCGCCATCCGCTACTTCGAGGAGATCGGCGCCGAGATCCCCGACCGCCTGCGCCCCTGACGCCGGTGCGCGGCGCGCGCGCCATCGGCTGGGCGGCGCTGCTGGCGCTCGCGGCGGGCGCCGCCGCCGGAGAGCGCCCGGGCGCGGCCCGGGCGGCGGCCGCCACGCTCCGGGTTATGGATGCGCGGGGCGTGGAGCTCTTCCGGGCGGAGCTCGGCCGGACCGAACCCTGGTGCCTGGTCTGGAACCATTCCGTCACCGGCATCGAGGTCAGCGACTGCTTCCGCCAGGACGACGGACGGCTGACGCTCGAACGCAGCCACCAGCCCGACTTCGCCGCCG
>JBBQRM010000230.1:0-5315 GCA_038214855.1 Rhodobacterales bacterium
CCGCCCGCCCGGATACTTCGGCGCGGCGCTCGACGCGCTGACCGGCCGGGTCGCGGTCGACAAGACCACCGCCCCGCTCTGGGTATCCGACCGTCTGGCCGAGCGCGCGGGCACCGAGGTGGTCTGGGCGCCCGATCCCGCGATCCTGCCCAAGGCCAGCAAGACCGAGGCCGAGATCGCCGGCGCCCGCGCGGCGCACCTGCGCGACGGCGCGGCGATGGCGGCCTTCCTCGCCTGGTGCGACGCGACGCTGCCCGGGGGCCTGCGCGAGACCGATCTCGTGGAGAGGCTCGAGGCCGCGCGCGCGGCGACGGGCAAACTTCGCGACATCTCCTTCGACACGATCGCGGGCTCCGGCCCCAACGGCGCCATCGTCCACTACCGCGTGACCGAGGCGACCGACCGCAGCCTCGCCCCCCACGACCTCGTGCTGATCGACAGCGGCGGCCAGTACGCCCAAGGCACCACCGACGTGACCCGCACCATCATGGTCGGCGCCGGGCTGCCGGAGGCGATCCGCCCGTTCACCCTCGTGCTCAAGGGGCTGATCGCGATGTCGCGGCTCCGCTGGCCCGAGGGCCTCGCCGGGCGCGACCTCGACGCCGTCGCGCGCGCGGCACTCTGGCGAGCCGGGCTCGACTACGACCACGGCACCGGCCACGGCGTGGGTTCCTATCTCGGCGTCCACGAGGGCCCGCAGGGCCTGTCGAAGCGCGCGACCGAGCCGCTCAGACCCGGCATGATCCTCTCCATCGAACCCGGCTACTACCGCGAGGGCGCCTTCGGCATCCGCATCGAGAACCTCGCGGTGATCCGCCCGCCCGCGGTGCCGGAGGGCGGCGAGCGGCCGATGCTCGGCTTCGAGACGCTGACGCTGGTGCCGATCGACCGCCGGCTGGTCGATGCCGGCCTGCTCGACGCGGACGAGCGCGCCTGGCTCGACGCCTACCACGCCCGCGTCCATGCCGCCCTCGCCCCCGGCGCGGATGCCGCGACCGCGCGCTGGCTCGATGCCGCCTGCGCGCCGCTCGATGACGCCGAGGCCCCGGCGTCACCCGCACGTCATGCAACCGCCGCAACCTGAGCCTTCGAGGAGGAGAGCACCATGCCCGACGAACGACTGCGCATCCATCCGGCAGAAGGCACCTGGGTCGTGCGCGCCGGCGGCGCCGTGATCGGCGAGAGCGCCCGGGCGCTGGAGCTCCTCGAGGGCGACTACGCGCCGGTGATCTACTTCCCGCGCGAGGACCTCGGCATGACCTTCCTCGACGTCACCGAGACGCAGACGACCTGCCCGCACAAGGGAAGGGCGCGCTACTTCACCATCTCCACCAAGAGCGGCGAGATCGCCGACGGCGCCTGGAGCTACGAAAGCCCCTTGCCCCGCGCCGAGCCGCTGAAGGACCTCATCGCCTTCTACGCCGACCGCGTGACCATCGAGCAGGTCTAGATCGACCGTTCGTTGGCTGCCCCGACACGCCGCCGCGCGATCCCGCCCGGCGGCCTGCGCTCCTTTCCACGCCCGTACGAACGCAAACGGCCCGCCGGAGGGCGGGCCGCAGGTCTCGTTCGGATCGGGCGCGGATCAGGCCTCGGCGATCTCGGCCTTGCCCTCGACCGGCGCGCGCCTGGCGATCTCGATCTGGCGCGGCTTCAGCGCCTCGGGCACCTCGCGCACGAGGTCGATGTGCAGAAGGCCGTTCTCGGTCGCGGCGTTCTGCGCCCGCACGTGGTCGGCGAGCTGGAAGCGGCGCTCGAAGGCACGCGCGGCGATTCCGCGGTGCAGGTAGGTCGCCGTGTCCTCGGCCTCGGCCTTGCGTCCGGTCACGATCAGCTGACCCTCGCGGGTCTCGATCGTGAGCTCGTCGTCCGCGAAGCCCGCGACGGCGATCGTGATGCGATAGGCATCCTCGCCGGTCTTCTCGATGTTGTAGGGCGGATAGGTGTTCTGGCCCAGATCGGCCGACATCACCTGATCGAGCACGCTCGCGAGCCGGTCGAAGCCGACGGTGGAGCGATAGAGCGGGGTAAGATCGAAGTGGCGCATGGTCTGCATCCTCCAATGAAGCGACACGTGGTTCGGGCCTTCCGTCTGGACAGACCCTTGTTCAGATCGCCCGACCCGGTCACCGGCGTCGGACAAAACCGAAATGGATAGCCCCGCGCCCCGCGTCAAGTCCCCGCCTCAGCGGTCCGATCGCGCCAGCGCCTCGCGCAGCGCCTGCATCCGGGGGGCCGCCACCACGCTCAGCGCAATGTTCGCGCCCAGCAGATCGCGCCCCATCGCCGAGACCACCGCGACCAGGCGCAGCCTGCCGTCCTCATAGGCGACCACCGGCGCGCCAGAGGCCCCGAAGGTCACCGCGCAGCCAAGGATCGCCACACCCCCGACCGCCGAGCGGACCGGGCAGACCTCCTGGATCGAGGCGATCCACGGCCGGTCGCGCGCGTAGGAGACGATCGCCACCCGCCCCGTCCCGCGCACCGCGCCGGGATGAAGCGGCAGCGCCGAGACGCCCGGCACCGGCGCCTCGAGCTCGAGCAGGCCGAGGTCGTGGCGCAGCGCGGTCCATTCCACCCGCTCGCCAAAGCGGAACCCCGGCAGCACCGCCGTGCGCACGACCGCGCGGATGGCGATGCTGGTGTCGCGGCGCTGGCCGGCGACGAAGCGGAACTCGTGCGGCACCACGCGGCGTCCGGTCGCCGGGTTGTAGAGGCAATGCGCCGCCGTCAGCACCTGCCGGTCGGAGATGAGCGTCGCCGTGCAGAACCGCCGCCCGGCGATGTTGAGCCGCCCGACCCCGCGAAACCCCACAGCCTCCAGATCGTCGAGCGGCCGCCGCTCCGGCCCCTCCGCCCGCGCCGCCCCTGCCGAGACGAGCAGCGCCACGAGCAGCAGGACCGCGACCCTCATCCCATATGCGTCGGCGCCTCAGCCCCGAGCCCCGCCGGCCGCGGGCCGCCGGTCGCCCAGTCGAGCAGCTCGGCGGTATGGACCACCGGCACGCGCGTGCCCGAGCCGATCTGCATCATGCAGCCGATGTTGCCCGCCGCGATCACCTCCGGTTCCAGCGCCTCGATCGTGCCCACCTTGCGCGCCTTGAGCTGGCCCGAGATCTCGGGCTGCATCAGGTTGTAGGTCCCCGCCGAGCCGCAGCACAGATGCGCGTCCCGCGGCTCGAGCACCTGGAATCCCGCTTCCTTCAGCAGCGCCTTGGGCTGGGTCTTGATCTGCTGCCCGTGCTGGAGCGAGCAGGCGGCGTGATAGGCGACCTTCAGCGCCGGCGCAGTCGCCTCCTTCAGCCCCAGTTCGGTCATCAGCTCGCTGATGTCCCGCGCCAGCCCCGAGATCACCGCCGCATCCTCCGCGAGATCCGTCTCGCGGAACATGTGACCGTAGTCCTTCACCGTCGTGCCGCAGCCCGACGTGTTGATCACCACCGCGTCGAGCCCCTCGCCACGAACCTCCCCCATCCAGGCGCGGATATTGCGTCCCGCCGTTGCCCGCGCCTCGTCGGCCTTGCCCATGTGATGCGTCAGCGCCCCGCAGCAGCCGGCGCCCTTGGCCACCACCACCTCGCAGCCGTGGCGCGCGAGCAGCCGGATCGTCGCCTCGTTGATGCGCGTGTCGAGCACCCTTTGCGCGCAGCCGGACAACAGCGCCACGCGCTTCACGCGCGCCCCCTCCGCCGGGATCACCTGCGGCGCATCGAGCGGGCTCGGCCGCGGCAGGCTCCGCGGCGCGAACTCCAGCATCGCGCGCAGCTGCTTCGGCATGACCCGTGCCAGCGGCCGTCCGAGCTGCGCGCCCCGGATCGCGAGCCGGAACCGCCACGGATAGGGCAGGATCCGCGCCAGCGTCCAGCGCAGGGCCCGGTCGAACGGCGGGCGCCTGTAGGTCTGCTCGATATACTCCCGCGCATGATCCACCAGATGCATGTAATGCACCCCCGACGGACAGGTGGTCATGCAGGCGAGACAGCTGAGGCATCGGTCGATGTGCTTGACGGTCTTTTCATCCGCCGGCCGGCCCTGCTCCAGCATGTCCTTGATCAGGTAGATCCGCCCCCGCGGGCTGTCGAGCTCGTCGCCCAGCACCTGATAGGTCGGACAGGTCGCGGTGCAGAACCCGCAATGCACACAGCTCCGCAGGATCTTGTTCGACGTCGCCGTCTGTGGATCGGCGAGCTGTTCGGGCGAGAATGTCGTCTGCATCGGCGCGCGCCCCGCTCAGGCGGCGACGGGGGCGCGCGCGCCCATCCGCCCCGGGTTCAGGATGCCGTGCGGGTCGAACTTCGCCCGCAGCCCTTCGGAGATCGCCGCAATGGGCGCGGGCTCGGGGGAGAACACCCCCAGCCGGTCGCGCACCTCGGGCGTCGCGCGGATCAGCGTCGCATGCCCGGGGACGCCGTGGAGCGCCGCGCGCAGGTCGGTCCCCGCGGCCACCCGCGCCCAGACGAGCCCTCCCGCCCAATCCATGAGCAGCCCCGCCTCCGGCAGCGCCGCGGCCACGAGCGCTCCATCGGTCGGCTTGACCGAGATGCGCCAGACGTCGCCCGCCTGACCCGCGAAGCCGCGCGCGTCGCGCACCCAGTCCCAGACCTCACGCCCCTCCAGAAGCCGCGCCTGCCCGTGCTCCGCCAGGGCCTCGCCCAGCGCCCGGCTCCGGTGCGCGACCGAGCCCTCGAACCCCTCGAGCCGCAGCAGCGTCGCCGGCCCCTCGCCGAAGCCCTGCGGCACATGCGCCGCCGCACTCACCTGATACGGCGTCGCCATCGCCGCGGTCATCGCCGCCACCGCCCGGCCCACGTCGAGCCCGTCGAGCACCACCGTCGCCACCGCCTCGGACGCCGGCAGCACCTTGACCCCGACCTGGGTGATCACCCCCAGCGTCCCGTGGCTGCCCGCCATCAGCTTCACCAGGTCGAGCCCGGTCACGTTCTTCATCACCCGCCCGCCGTTCTTGATCACCGACCCCGTGCCGTCGACGAACCGCACTCCGATCAGGCTGTCGCGGCAGGCCCCGGCCATCACCCGCCGCGGCCCCGAGGCGTTGGTCGCGACCACCCCGCCCAGCGTCGAGGCGCCCTCGGCCCCCGTCACCGCCCGCGCGTCCCAGGGCTCGAAGGCGAGCGCCTGGCCCTCGGCCGCCAGCGCCGCCTCGATCTCGGCGAGCGGCGTGCCCGCGCCCGCCACCAGCGTCAGCGCGCCGGGCTCGTAGAGCGTGATGCCGCTGAGCCCCGCGGTCGACAGCACCTCGGCCGCCACCGCATGGCCGATCCCCCGCGTGCCGCCGCCCTGGATCTCCAGGCGCC
>JBBQRM010000231.1:0-5302 GCA_038214855.1 Rhodobacterales bacterium
CCGAGGTCATTCAGGGGATTGAGTTCAAGGACGGGATCAAGCAACTTCAAAACGCCGCCTGATCAAGCCGTCACCAACTTTTGGGCATAACTCCTCCGGACTACGGTGACGCCCGCTTCGGCCTGGCGCAGGCGGCGTTCCGGCGCGGCGAGATCGCGCGCGCGCGCGCCCAGCTCGACGCGATCCCCCCGGAGCAGGCGCAGACCGCCGACGTGGCTCTGCTCGACGGGCGGCTGGCGCTCGCCGAGGGCGATCCGGCGCTTGCCGAGGCGCTCTTCGCGCGTGCCGGGGCGGCGAAGGACGCGGGCGCGGCGCCGCTGATCGCGCTCGGCGACCTCCGCCGCGCGCGGGGCGACGAGCCGGGGGCGCTTGCGGCCTACCGCGGTGCGGCGGCGCGCGAGCCGGGATCGGCCGAGGCCGCCGCGCGGCTGGCGGCGCCCGCGCCGAGGCGCTGGCGGCTCGATCTCGGCGGCAACGTCAGCGATCTCGGTTCCGGCAGGGGCGACTGGAGCGAGCGGATCGGCTCGCTTTCCCGCGAAGTCTCCCCGGGCACCGCCGTCGGCGTCCGCCTGCGCCATGCGCGCCGCTCCGGCATCGACGACCTTCAGCTCGAGGCGCGCCTCGACCGCCGGGTCTCGCCCGCGGTGGCGGTCTATGCGCTGGTCGCGGCGACGCCGGATGCGGATTTCCTGCCGCGCGTCTCCTTCGGTGGCGGCGGCGGGGTTCGGCCGGTGGCCGATGCGGGAGGTGCGGGGCGGGTCGCGTTCAACCTCGACCTGCGCCATGACCGCTACGCCTCGGGGGAGGTCACGACGCTGTCGCCGTGGGTGCAGGTCTTCGCGCCCGATGACCGGGCGTCCGTTTCGCTGCGCTGGGTGCACTCGCGCGACGACGACAGCGCCACTTCGGACGGCTACGTGCTGCGCGCCGACTGGGCGGCGACGGGCCGGCTCGGGCTGTTCGCGGGCTATGCCGATGCGCCGGAGATCGACGGCGGCGACATTTCGGAGACGCGGACCGCCTTCGGCGGCGCCACGCTGGCGCTGAACGATGCTCTGATCCTGCGCGCCGATGTGGCGCACGAGAGCCGCGAGAGCTTCGAGCGCGACACCTTCGGCCTCGGCCTGTCGATGCGGTTCTGACCATGCTCGCGGCGATCTGGACGTCCTCGGTCCTGCTCTGCGTGCTCGCGCTCGGAACGATGGTGCTGCTGGTGGCGCGGCGGCTGGTGCAGCGACGGATCGCCGCGCGGCATGCGGCGGCGCGGCGGCGCCTGCTCAGCGGCATGATCCGCTTCAGCGAGGATCAGGATGCCGCAGCCCTCGGCACCCTCGTCGCTGCCACGCCCGACGAGGTGGTGGCGGACGCGGGCTTCGAGTTCCTGTCGCTGCTCCGCGGCGAGGAGCACGCGCGTATCATCGCGGTCTTCGCCGCGGCGGGCGTGCCCGGGCGCATCCGGTCCCGGCTCGACCGGCGGCGCGAGGCGCAGCGGCTGCTGGGGGTGGAGATTCTTTCGGACTTCCCGGAGGCGGAGAGCATCGCCTGCCTGCTCGCGATCCTCCGCGCCGACCGCTCCGCCGAGGTGCGGATCGCCGCGGCGATCGCGCTCGCGAGGCTCGATGCGTTGCCGCCGCTCGCCGAAGTGCTGAGCGAGATCGGAACCGGCGGCAGGCTGTCGCGGCGGATGATCGATCTCCTGCGCCGCCTCAGCTTTGAGCGCACCGGCGAGCTCACGGATTACGCCGTGAGCGCGAGCGGGAGCCCGTTCCTGCGCGCGGCCGCGATCGAGGCCCTGTCGCGCACCGGAGAGCCGCGCTGGCTTGGGCTGTTCTCCCGGCTCGCGCACGACGCGGCGCCCGAAGTGGCGACCGCCGCGGTGGGCGCGCTTGGCAAGCTGGGGCATCCGGGGGCGCTGCCGACGCTCGTGGCCGCGATGTCGGGCCCGAACTGGGAGGCGCGCGCCGAGGCGGCGGAGGCGGCCGGGCGGCTGGAAATGCCGGCGGCCATCGCGCCGCTGTCGGATCTGCTCGAGGACGAGATCTGGGCGGTGCGCTATGCCGCGGGCAAGGCGCTCCGGCGGCTCGGGCCGGAGGGCGAGGCGGCGCTCGGCGCGCTCGCCGCAGGCCCGCTGCCGCGCAGTCAGCGGACCGCGTCGCTCGTACTTGGCGAAGGGCTCGCGGCGTGATCGCGGGGTGGAGCGACGAGGTCGTGCTGGTCTCGGTCATTGTCGCCTGGGCGGTGATCGGCTGCGGCCTGGCGCAGACGGCGGTCTATGTCCTGCAGCTCGTGGTCGCCGCCGTTGCCATCACCGGACGCCCGCCAGTGGCGCGCTCGACCCTGCTGTGGCACCGCTACGGCGATGTGGCGCCGCCCGTGGCGCTGATCGTGCCGGCCTATAACGAGGCGCTCAACATCGTGGACAGCGTCCATTCGATGCTGGCGCTGGAATACCCGAACTTCGAGGTGATCGTGGTCAACGACGGCTCGAAGGACGCGACGCTGGGGTGCCTGATCGAGGCTTTCGAGCTCGTCGCCTGCCGCAGGCCCTTCGAGGAGGCGCTGGTGCATGCGCCGATCCGCGGGCTCTATGCCTCGCCGGTGTCGGACCGGCTCTTCGTCGTGGACAAGGTCAACGGCGGCAAGGCCGATGCGCAGAACGCCGGGGTGAACTTCTCGCGCGCGCCGGTCTTCTGCGTCATCGACGGCGATTCCATCCTCGAGCGCGACGCGCTGATGCGCGCGGCCCAGCCCTTCATCGAGGATCCCGAGCGCACCATCGCCGTCGGCGGGACGATCCGCATCGCCAACGGCTCGCGCATCGCCAACGGCCGGATCGAGGAGGTGCGGCTGCCGAGCCGGCTGCTGGCGATCTTTCAGGTTGTCGAATACCTGCGCGCCTTCCTGATGGCGCGGCTCGCCTGGAGCCGGATCAACACGCTGATGCTGGTCTCGGGCGCCTTCGGCATGTTCCGCCGCAAGGAGGTGGTCGAGGTCGGCGGCTTCACCCGCGGCTCGATGGGCGAGGATCTCGATCTCGTCATCAAGCTCCACCGCCACATGCTCGACCGGCGGCAGCCTTACCGGATCGAGTTCATCCCCGAGCCGGTCTGCTGGACCGAGGCGCCGGAGAGCCTGCGGGTGCTCGCCCGGCAGCGGTCACGCTGGCAGCGGGGAGCGCTGGAGTGCTTCTTTCGCTACCGCAGGATGGCGTTCAACCCGCGCTACGGGCGCGTGGGCTTCCTCGGCTTCGGCCAGATGCTGATCGTCGATGTCGTGGGGCCTGTGATGGAGGTGCTGGGTTACCTGCTTATGCCGGCCTTCTGGCTGCTCGGGATCCTGTCCGCCGAGTATCTGCTGGCGTTCACCGGCCTTGTCTTCAGCTACGGCGTCTTCGTCAGCGTCGCCTCGCTCGCGCTCGAGGAGGCCGAGCTGCAGCGGTTCGGGCGCGCGCGGGACCTTGTGATCCTCACCGCGGCGGCGATCCTCGAGAACTTCGGCTATCGCCAGCTGAACAACTTCTGGCGCCTCAGGGGCTTCTGGCAATATCTGCGCGCCGACCAGAGCTGGGGCGAGATGACCCGGACCGGATTCTCGGCGGCGCGGAGACGCTGAGCGGACTCAGCGCTCTTCCGTTTCCGCGGCGAGAGACGCGATCAGCGCGTCGAGCGCCGCAAGGACGGTGCTGCGGTCGGCAATGCCGTCGTTCAGCGCATCCTCGAGCTCCCGTGCCCGGATGCTGATCGCCGCGAAGCCGAAGGTCCCGCCGGCGCCGGCGAGCGAATGGGCGCGCGAGACGAGATCCGGCGGAACTTCCGCGCTCGCCTCGCCGAGATGCGGCGAGACCGCGCCCAGCCATCGCAGGTCCTCGCGGCATCGCGCGAGGAACCGGTGCCGCAGCGCTTCCAGCCGATCCTCTGTCACGATGCGCTGCTCCAGCCCTTCCCTCTGCGAGAGGCGGCGGGTGCCTGGTCAGTGGTGCCCCCAGAGAGACTCGAACTCCCGACCCACTGATTACAAATCAGTTGCTCTACCAGCTGAGCTATGGAGGCGCGGGCGGGAGCATACACGCGCCCGGCGGGGCGGATCAATGCCGGCACGATTGGACGTTGGCAGCGGACGGCGCCGCGGCTATGGTCCGGCGCGCCGGACGGTGCCGGCGGGCGCTGCGCGGGTGTGGCGGAACGGTAGACGCGAGGGTCTCAAAAAGCGGTTTGTCTACCAAGCGACAGGATGTCGCGGTGAGTTGAAAGTGAGTGCGTGTAAAGCGTTGGTGAAGTAGGAGACGAGGCCGCTGAAGGGTCGGAAATCGCGCTAGGTGCAGCATGGGTGTAGCGAGCGCGGAAACTCCCGGCGGCAAATGTGCGGGTGTGGTGGAATTGGTAGACGCGCTGGATTCAAAATCCAGTTCCGAGAGGAGTGCCGGTTCGACCCCGGCCACCCGCACCATCTTCTTTGAAGTTTACCGGACCGCAGGTCCAACGGCGCGGCTTGCGATGACATCATCGAGGTACGCCTCGTTGCTCCTTGCCCATTCGCAAAGCCATGCGATGGGTTCGCGCATCTTCCGACCGGCGTCGGTCAGCCTGTAGTCGGTTCTCGGCGGTACCTCGGGGTAAACCCTGCGTTCGACAAGCCCATCGCGCTCGAGGTTGCGCAGCGTTTGGATCAGCATCTTCTTCGAGATGTCGGGTATTTGCCGCTGGAGCTCGTTAAATCGGCGAATGTCCCGAACCGACAAGCAGTAGAGAACGTCGGTCGTCCATTTGTCCGCGACGAGACTGAGGATACGGCGCGCGGGGAAAGCGGCGTCAAGGATTTCCGGCACTCGCCCATCGGGCAACGTTTCATGCCCGAAATCGGTCGTCTCTGTTCCTGATTTCGGTCCCCTCACGCCGTCTCTTCCAGGTATCTGTGGACGAACGCGACCGCCATCGCACCTTCGCCGGCGTCGGTCGTAACGCGCTTGATCGAGCGATGACGGACATCGCCAGCGGCGAAGGAGCCGGGCACCGCCGTCTCAAGATAGTAGGGTGCCCGATCCAGGGTCCACGAGGACGGCGGCTTCCCGTTCTCCAACAGGTCCGGCCCGGTGATCAGATACCCGCCAGGATCCCTGACGATGGCCGTCTCCGCTGCCCACTCGGTGTTCGGAACCCCTCCGAGATTGAGCAACCCGATGTCTGGACTTTCCGCGGCGGCGTGATCACGCATCCTGGCACTCCCATTTGATGTAGGCCTTCGTGTCGACGGCCCACTTTTCGTCGATCTCTACGAGGATGGCGGAGACGAGGCGCTCGAGGGC
>JBBQRM010000232.1:0-5266 GCA_038214855.1 Rhodobacterales bacterium
CTTCTTCAAGATCAAGGTGCCGCAGATCATGGGCACGATCGTCGTGGTCTGGACGACGATCACCATCCTGGTGCTCAAGGTCTTCGACATCGTCTATGCGACGACGGGGGGCAATTTCGACACGCAGATCCTGCCCTCCTACATGATGTCCTACATGTTCCGCGACGATGGGCGCGCGACCGCGGTCGCCTTCGTGATCATGCTGATCGTGCTGCCGGTGATGATCTGGAACATCGCGCAGGCGCGCAAGGAAATGCGCTGAGGCGCCGGGGGGAGGGGCGATGAGCGAAGCGGCCGGAGGGAAGGCGAGCCTCACCTGGGCGGTGCAGATCGCGGTGGTGGTGATGGTGGTCCTGTGGCTCATCCCCACGGTGGGCCTGCTGATCTCGTCCTTCCGCGAGCGCGACCAGATCTCGGCGACCGGCTGGTGGCAGGCGCCGTTCTCGGTCGAGCTCACCTTCCGCACCCGCGGCGAAGTCGAGGGTGCGCGGCTCGTCGACGGCGTCTGGGTCGCCGAGGGCAGCCTCTTCGACGACCCTGCGCTGGCAGAGCAATTCGCGGACGGCGCGGGTTCCATCACCGCCTTCGGCGACCGGGGCACGGCCCCGGGAGAGTACCCTGCCGGCGAGGCGGTCGAAGTGGGAGATGGCGAGACGCTGACCGTCAATTCCGACGGCAGCTTCCGCTACACCTCGCTGGAGGAGATCGACGGGCGGGGGCCGCGCGTCTATTTCGAGGCGCTGACGCCGCCGCAGTTCACGCTCGACAACTACCGCACGGTGCTGACCGCCGACAACATGGCGCAGGCCTTCATCAACACGCTGACGGTGACGGTGCCGGCCACGATCATCCCGATCCTGATCGCAGCCTTCGCGGCCTATGCACTGGCCTGGATGGAGTTCCCGGGCCGCGGCATCCTGATCGCCGCGGTCGTGGGGCTGCTGGTGGTGCCGCTGCAATTGGCGTTGGTGCCGCTTCTGAACCTGCACAACCAGATAGGCATCGGCCAGAGCTTCATCGGCATCTGGCTCGCGCATACCGGCTTCGGCCTGCCGCTCGCGGTCTACCTGCTGCGCAACTACATGGTCGGGCTGCCGCGCGACATCATCGAGAGCGCCAAGGTCGATGGGGCGACCGACTTCGAGGTCTTCGTCAAGATCGTGCTGCCGCTCAGCTTTCCAGCGCTTGCGGCCTTCGCGATCTTCCAGTTCCTGTGGACCTGGAACGACCTCCTGGTCGCCAAGGTGTTCCTGCCGAGCGCGTCCGACAGCCAGGTGATGACGGTCAAGATCGCCGACGACCTGCTCGGCTCGCGCGGCGGCGACTGGGGCATCCTCGCGACCGCGGCCTTCGTCTCGATCGCGGTGCCGCTCCTGGTGTTCTTCACCATGCAGCGCTACCTCGTGCGCGGCCTCCTGGCCGGCTCGGTGAAATGAGGGCGACGATAACGACAAGCGGAGGAGACGCGCAATGACCTCGGTGCTGCTGAAGGACGTCGCCAAGGCCTACGGTCCCGTCGAGGTCCTGCGCGACATCAACCTCGACATCAGTCAGGGCGAGCTGATCGTCTTCGTCGGCCCCTCCGGCTGCGGCAAGTCCACGCTCCTGCGGATGATCGCGGGCCTCGAGCGGATCACCGGCGGCACGCTCGAGATCGACGGCGAGCGCATGAATGACGTGCCGCCCGCCCAGCGCGGCATCGCGATGGTGTTCCAGTCCTATGCGCTCTATCCGCACATGACGGTGCGCGACAACATGGCCTTCGGCATGAAGATCGCGAAGAAGCCCAAGGAGGAGATCGCCCGGTCGGTGGACAATGCCGCGCGCATCCTCCAGCTCACCCCCTATCTCGATCGCCTGCCCAAGGCGCTGTCAGGCGGCCAGCGCCAGCGCGTGGCGATCGGGCGCGCCATCGTTCGCAACCCCAAGGTCTTCCTGTTCGACGAGCCGCTCTCGAACCTCGACGCGGCCCTGCGCGTCGCCACCCGGATCGAGATTGCGCAGCTCAAGGAGAACATGCCGGAATCGACGATGATCTACGTCACCCACGACCAGGTAGAGGCGATGACGCTCGCCACCCGCATCGTCGTGCTGAACGGCGGCGACATCGAGCAGGTCGGCACGCCGCTCGAGCTCTACGAGCGCCCGGCCAACGTCTTCGTCGCGCGTTTCATCGGCTCGCCGGCGATGAACGTCTTCAAGGCCCGCGTCACCGGCACCGGCCCCACCACCGGCATCGAGGTGCCCGGCGGCAGCGCCCAGGTGCCGATCCCCAGCGACGCCGGCGACGCCGGGACCGAGGTCAGCCTCGGCGTGCGGCCCGAGGATCTGACGGTGACCGAAGGGGCCGCGCTTTTCGAGGGCGAGATCTCGATCGTCGAGGTCTTGGGCGAGACCACGCTGCTCTACTTCCAGCCCCAGGCCGACGCCGATCCGATCATCGCCAAGATGCCGGGCATCCACCGGTTCGAGCGCGGCCAGCGTGTCCGCCTCGGCGCACGGCCCGAGAAGCTGCACCTCTTCGACGGTCACGGCCAGTCCTTTCTCTACCGCGGCGCCGGCGGCCGCGGCTGACCGCCCGGCCGCGGCTTTCGCGCTTGCGGACCCGCCCGAGCCCGGACTAAGCCTCCGGAGTGAGCGACAGGGGACCGGCCGATGTTTCTCGTCTGCGGCGAGGCGCTCTTCGATTTCTTCCTCGAGACCGAGGAAGGCCCTGCTGCGGCCACCTACGCCGCGCGCGCCGGCGGCTCGCCCTTCAATGTCGCTGTTGGCGTTGCCCGGCTCGGCGCGGCCTCGGGCCTTCTGACGGGACTGTCGGACGACCTTCTCGGGGCGAAGCTCGCGCGGGTGCTCGAGGCCGAGGGCGTCTCGACGCGCTACGCCGTTCCGTCGCATCTGCCGACCACCATCAGCCTCGTCGGCCTCGATCCCGAGGGCGTTCCGGCTTACCAGTTCTACGGAAACGGTGCCGCCGACACGAGCCTCGAAGTCTCCGACCTGCCCGCCATCGGCCCGGAGGTGACGGGGCTGCATTTCGGCTCCTACTCGCTCGCGGTCACGCCCGTCGCCGACGCCTTCGCCCGGTTGGCCGAGGCCGAGGCCGAGGGCGCCCGCTTCATCAGCCTCGATCCGAACGTGCGCGCCAGCATCGAGCCCGACCTCGACCTGTGGCGCGCCCGGATCGCGCATCTGCTGCCGCTGTCGGCCCTCGTGAAGATCAGCACCGAGGACCTTCACCTCCTCCACCCCGGCACCACGCCCGAAGCCTTCGCGGCCGAGACGTTGTCTGCCGGCGCGCGACTGGTCGTCGTCACCGACGGTGGCGGTCCGGCGCTCGGCTGGACCGCATCCGGCCTGCACGCGCGCGCCGTCCCGCCGCGCATCTCGGTGGTTGACACGGTGGGCGCCGGGGACACATTCCAGGCGGCGCTGATCGCGCGGCTGTCGCGAGCCGCGGGCGGACCGGCCGAAGGGCTCGCGGCCCTCGACCGGCCGGGGCTCGAGGGGCTGCTCGATTACGCGGCGCGGGCTGCGGCCTTCACCTGCGCGCGGCGCGGCGCCGACCTGCCGCGCGCCGGCGACGTCGCGGACTGAAAGGAGCGAGACGCGATGGTATCGACCGTCATCCCCGTTCGGCCGTTCGACCTGGTGATCTTTGGGGCCACCGGCGATCTTGCGCATCGCAAGATCCTGCCGAGCCTCTACCGCCGCCTCGCGGTCCATCAGATGCCGGCCGGTGCCCGGATCATCGGCGCTGCCCGCAGCAAGAAGACGCGCGCCGAGTTCGCCGCATCGGTCGAGGCCGCGCTCGAGGAATACGTGCCGCCCAAGCTGCTCACGCCCGAGCTGGTCTCGGAGTTCACAGGCTCGCTCGACTATGTGCCGCTCGATGCGACCGGCGAGGACGGCTGGGCGCAGCTCGCCAGGAAGCTCGATGCCAAGCCCGATCACATCCGCGCCTTCTATCTCTCGGTCGGCCCCAGCCTCTTCGCGCCGATCGCCTCAAAGCTCGCTGCGAGCGGCATCGCCACGCGCGACAGCCGCATCGTCGTGGAAAAGCCGCTGGGCCACGATCTCGCCTCGGCGCGCGCGCTGAACGCGCAGCTCTCGCAGAGCTTCGACGAGCGCCAGATCTACCGGATCGACCATTACCTCGGCAAGGAGACGGTGCAGAACCTGATGGCGATCCGCTTCGCCAACGCGCTGTTCGAGCCGCTGTGGAACGCGCGCTACGTGGATCACATCCAGATCACCGTCGCCGAGACCATCGGCGTCGCCGGGCGCGGCGACTACTACGACCGCTCCGGCGCCCTGCGCGACATGGTCCAGAACCACATCATGCAGCTGCTGTGCCTGACCGCGATGGAGCCGCCGGCGCATTTCGAGCCCGATGCGGTCCGCGACGAGAAGCTCAAGGTGATCCGCGCCCTCGACCCGCTCCGGCCGTCCGACACCGTGCGCGGCCAGTACCGCGCAAACGGCCGCGCCGGCAGCTACCTCGACGATGTGAACAATCCGCTCAGCCGCACCGAGAGCTTCGTCGCCCTCAAGGTCCACGTCTCGAACTGGCGCTGGGCCGGGACGCCCTTCTACCTGCGCAGCGGCAAGAAGCTCGGCGCGCGGCTCAGCGAGATCGTCGTCACCTTCAAGCAGCCGCCGCACACGATCTTCCCCCAGGTCGAGCAGCAGAAGGGCAACGCGCTGATCATCCGCCTCCAGCCCGACGAGGGCATCACCATGCGCGTGACCATCAAGGACCCCGGCCCCGGGGGCATGCGGCTCGTCGAGGTGCCGCTCGACATGACCTTCGCCGAGGCCCTCGGCCCGGATGCCGCGTACATGCCCGAGGCCTACGAGCGGTTGATCATGGACGTGATCCGCGGCGACCAGACGCTGTTCATGCGCGGCGACGAGGTCGAGGCCGCCTGGGCCTGGACCGACCCGATCCTCGAGGCCTGGGCCGAGGGCGGCGCGCGGCCGCTCACCTACGACCCCGGCAGTTCCGGCCCGATCGAGGCCTACAAGCTGACCTCCGCCGAGGGTCACCTGTGGCGCGAGATCGCGCTGTGAGGGTCGCGCGCAGCAATTACCCGGATCGGGACACGCTGATGCGCGGCCTGGCGGAGCTGGTGGCGGACCAGTTGCGCGCCGCGCTGGTCGAGGAACCCCGCGCGACCCTCGCGGTGCCGGGCGGCACGACGCCGGCGCCGTTCCTCGAGGCGCTGTCGGAGGCCGATCTCGACTGGGCGTCGGTCGATGTGCTGTT
>JBBQRM010000233.1:0-5259 GCA_038214855.1 Rhodobacterales bacterium
GACTCGGACGGCCATCACGACGAATAGATCCGCCACCAGGTCGAGTGGAACGGGTGTCGCAGAATCCGCCGGATCGCAGCGCCAGGGAAAATGGCCGCTTGGCCCCCGCGCGGTGCCGCCGTATGGTCCGCGTCGGCCGGCGGGAGCGTCGAGAAAACGAGGGACCGGATGCGAAGTCGGACAGCGACCGGAAAGGACCAGACCTGCTCGGCCGCGTCTCCCGGCGGCGCCCGACGCCGCCGTCGCGCACCGCGCGCCTGACGGCGCCGGCCGGCGCGGCGGCGATCCTGGCGTTCTTCCTCGTGGCGGTCGCAGGCGTTCTGCTGCGCCCGCTGACACCCATCGACGAGACCCGATACCTCGCCGTCGCCTGTGAGATGTGGCAGAGCGGCGACTGGCTCGTGCCGACGAAGAACTTCGCCCTCTACACCGATAAGCCGCCGCTCATGTTCTGGACCATCGATCTCGTCTGGGCGGTGACCGGCGTGTCGGAGACGGCGGCGCGGCTGGTCGGACCGGTCTGTGCCGTCGCGACGCTGATGCTGACGGGCGTGCTCGCCCGCAGGCTCTGGTCCGAGGACCCCGGCATCGGCGCGCGCGCCACCGCAGCACTCGCCGGCATGGCGGTCTTCGCGATCCTCGGCGGGCTGACGATGTTCGACGCGATGCTGGCCGCAGCCACGGTCGCCGGGATCGTCGCATTGGTCCGCGCGCTCCAGACCGCGCAGCGGCGCTGGTGGACGGCCCTCGGCGCCGCCATCGCCTGGGGCGTGCTGGCGAAGGGGCCGGTGATCCTGCTGCATCTGGGCCCCGCCATGGCGCTTGCGCCGCTCTGAGCTCGCGGGCTCCCGGCCGCGGCCTGGCGCGGCTGTGCTGCCGGTGCGGCGCGTGCGCTCGGCGTGGCGCTGGCGCTCGTCGGCCTGTGGCTGATCCCCGCGGTTCTCTCCGGCGGACAGGAGTACCGCGCCGCGATCCTGTGGACCCAGAGCGCCGGACGCATCGCCGGCTCCTTCGCCCATGCGCGCCCTTGGTGGTTCTTCGCCGCCCTCCTCCCCCTCGCCCTGTTCCCCTGGGTGTTCCTGCCCGGCCTCTGGCGCGCCGCAGCGCGGGCGGACTGGCGGGAGCCGGGACTTCGGCTCTGTCTCGTCTGGGCCGGATCCGCGCTCGTCCTCTTCAGCCTGATCAGCGGCAAGCAGGCGCACTACCTGATGCCGGAGCTCGCCGCGGCGGCCCTGGTCGTCGCGCGGCTGACGCGGGAGGCGCCGCCGCTCCGCCTCGTCTTCGCGGTGCTGCCCGTGGGGGCCGCCGCCGCAGCCGGCATCGCCGCGGCATCCGGTCTCGTGCCGCTCGGCGAGGCCGCGGGGCGGCTCGTCCAACCGACCTCCGTGCTCCTCGCCTGGGCGGCTCTCCTGCTCGCGACCTGCTGGCTGGCGGTGCGATGGCGCGGGCTAAGCGGCGGGCTCGTGCTGTCGCTCGGGCTGGTGCTTTCGAGCGACCTGCTGTTCGGCCTGACGGAGGCGCGGGAAATCTACGACACACACCGCATCGCCGAGGCGATCGCCCCCTTCGAGGCCGAGGGCATTGCCGTCTTCGGCCCCACCTATCACGCCGAGTTCAACTTCGCCGGCCGCCTCACCCGGCCGGTGGCGACGCCGGAGGACACCGCGGCGCTGGCCGCCTGGCAGGCGAGCCATCCCGGGGGCGTCATCGTCGGGAGCCCCGACAAGGCCGCGCCGGCCTGGACGCCGCGCCTGACCCTCCTCTTTCGCAACGCCTCCTACGCGGTCTGGCACGTCGCCGACGCACCACATCTCCGGCCCGATCCCTGACCGCCGCCGCTCCACGCGCATCGCGCGGTGGACTTGGGCCTCGGTCGCGCGCTAGGCTCTGTCCGAACCAACCGAGCGAGGAGACTGCCATGGGCATCGGCCGCAGCATCTGGCTTACCGCAACCGCGGCACTCGTCGCGAGCGCCGCCGCGGCGCAGGACACCAGCGTCCAGCCCGAGGCCACGACCGCGCTGGCCGAGCGGCAATCCGTCCGCGCGCAGGAGTTCATGCTCGCCACCGCCAACCCGCAGGCGACGCAGGCCGGCTACGACGTGCTCGCCGCCGGCGGTTCGGCTGCCGACGCCGCCGTCGCGGTCCAGGTGATGCTCAACCTCGTCGAGCCGCAGAGCTCGGGCCTCGGCGGCGGCGCCTTCTTGCTCTACTGGGACGCGGGCCTCGGCCTTCTCACCACGCTCGACGCCCGCGAACGCGCGCCGATGAGTGCCGACGACACATACTGGCTGGGCGAGGACGGCCAGCCGATGGAGTTCTCCGACGCCGTGCCCGGCGGCCGCTCGGTCGGCGTTCCCGGCACGCCGATGCTGCTCGAGCGGATGCACGAGATGTGGGGCCGCACCCCCTGGGCCGAGCTGATCCAGCCCACGATCGACATGGCCGAGCAGGGCTTCGAGATCTCGCCGCGCCTGGCCTCGGCGCTCCCCGAGGCCGAGCGCCTCGCGGAGTTTCCCGAGGCCCGCGCCTATTTCTTCACCGAGGACGGCAGCCCCAAGAGCGCCGGCACCCTGCTCGCGAACCCCGAGTTCGCCCGGACCCTGCGCCTCTATGCCTCCGAAGGCGCGCAGCCCTTCTACACCGGCGCCATCGCCCGCGACATCGTCGCGGCGGTCGCGACGCCGACCAACCCCGGCATGCTGACGCTGGAGGACTTCGCCGCCTACGAGGTCAAGGAGCGGCCGCCGGTCTGCATCGACTACCGCGCCTGGGAGGTCTGCGGCATGGGCCCGCCCAGCTCGGGCGCGCTGACCGTCGGCCAGACGCTGGGGATGCTCGAGAGCTTCGATCTCGGCGCGATGGGACCGGGGACCGAGGCCACGCATGTCTTCGTCGAGGCGCTCAAGCTCGCCTTCGCCGACCGCGGCCTCTACATGGCCGACAGCGACTACGTTGACATGCCCGAAGGCCTGCTCGACCGCGACTACCTCGCCTCGCGCGCCAAACTGATCGACGAGGGCGCCGCGATGGACGAGGCCGCCCCCGGCGAGCCGCCCTGGGACGACGCCCAGCTCCGCGGCCCCGATACGCCGCGCCCGCGCCACGGCACCTCGCATTTCGTCATCGTCGATCGCTACGGCGACATGGTTTCGATGACCACCACCATCGAGAGCGGGTTCGGCAGCCATGTGATGACCGGCGGCTACCTCCTGAACAACGAGCTCACCGACTTCTCCTTCGCGCCCGACGAGGACGGCAAGCCGGTCGCCAACCGCGTCGAGGGCGGCAAGCGCCCGCGCTCGTCGATGGCGCCCACCGTTGTGCTTCAGGACGGCGAACCGGTGCTGCTCACCGGCTCCCCCGGCGGCTCGCGGATCATCCCTTACGTGGCGCAGTCGCTCGTCTCGATCCTCGACTGGGACATGGACCCGCAGGAGGCGATCGACATGCCCCATGTCCTCAGCCGCAACGGCCCCACCGACATCGAGGAGGGCGAGAGCGCCGAGGCGACCGCCGAGGCCTTAGCCGCTCTCGGTCACGAGACCAACATCCGCGACCTCAACTCCGGCCTCCACGTGATCCTCATCACGGAGGACGGCACCCTCATCGGCGCCGCCGACAAGCGCCGCGAGGGCGCGGTGATGGGAGACTGATATCACACCCCCGGCCGGTCGCGCAGCAGGTCGCGGATCTGGATCAGCACCTCCTCCTGCGTAGGGCCCTTCGGCGCGTCGGCGGGCTTCTCCTCGGTGGCCACGCGCGCCCGCAGCCGGTTGACGGCCTTCACGAGCAGGAACACCACCCAGGCGACGATCAGGAATTTGATCACCGCGGTGATGAATGCGCCGTACTTGAACACGGCGACCCCCGCCGCCTCCGCCGCCTCGACCGAGGCGAAGGTCTCCGACGAGAGCGCGAAATAAAGGTTGGAGAAATCGACACCCCCGGTGAACAGCCCCACCAGCGGGTTCACCAGATCCTCCACCAGCGAGTTGACGATCGCGGTGAAGGCCGCGCCGATGATGATCCCCACCGCGAGGTCCATCACGTTGCCCCGCGCGATGAACTCGCGGAAATCCCTCAACATGCCCGCCCCCCCGGCAGCGCGCCGGTCTGCACATAGACGAGGAGCTCCACCACCTGGCGCGGGGTCTCGGCCACCGCCAGCGCCGCGGCATCCACCTCCTTGAGCGCATGCGCATGCTCCGCCCCGTGCAGCACGATCAGCGACTTGCCCAGAGCCGCGGCACAGCCCGCGTCGAAGGCGGCGTTCCACTGCTTGTATTGCTCGCCGAAGCGCACGACGACGATGTCGGCGTCGGCGATGGCCTTGCGGGTGCGCATCGCGTTCACCTGCGCGCCCTTGCGGTCGTGCCAGAACTTGTCGGGCTCCGGCCCCAGGATCGCCACCCCGCAATCGTCGGAGGCCGCATGGTCGGTGACGGGCGCGGTGAATGCGACGTCGATCCCTGCCTCGCGTGCGCCCGCCTCGATCTCCTCGCGCCACGGCGTGTGGATCTCGCCCGACAGATAGACCCTCAGTTGCATCGCCGTCTCCCTCAGGTGCGCAGGCTGCCGCCGGTCGCCGCCTCGACGCCGGACACGACCCGCCGCGAGACCGCCTCGATCTCGGCTTCGGTCAGGGTCGCCGCCCGCGGCTGGAGCCGCACCGAGATCGCCATCGACTTCCGTCCCGCGCCGAGCTGCGCCTCGGCCTTCGGTCCGTCGAAGACGTCGAAGACGTTCACCGCCTCGATCAGCGCCTTGTCGGCGGCGCGCGCGGCCTTGAGCACCGCCGCCGCTTCGGTGCGGGCGTCGAGCACGAAGGCGAAGTCGCGTTCGACCGCCTGCAGGTCCCAGGCTTCCAGCGCCGGACGGGTCGCACCGCGGCTCCGCCGCAACGGCACCGCGTCGAGATGGAGCGTGAAGGCTGTCGCCGGCCCCTTCACGTCGAGTGCGGCCAGCACCCGCGGATGCAGCTCGCCGAAGGACGCGAGCGGCGTCTTCGGCCCCAGGCTCAGCACCGCGGAGCGCCCGGGATGGAACCAGGGGGGCGCACTGCACAGCACCGCGAGCCCCCCCGGCGCACCGGCCGCGGCCAGCGCCGCTTCGGCGTCGGCGCGGGCGTCCCACAGGTCCACCGGCCGCCGGCTGCCGTGGGCGTCGCGCGGCGCCCGCGCCCCCAGCCGCAGCCCCGCCGCCTGAAGCGCCTGCTCGCCGGGCTCGCCGCCCGCAAACACCTCGCCCAGCTCGAAGA
>JBBQRM010000234.1:0-5166 GCA_038214855.1 Rhodobacterales bacterium
CCGAACGGCACGTCCGAAACTCAATCGCCACCATACGCCGCCAGATCACCGCCGCCCTCGTCCGCAGCCTGCACCGATGTCCATGCTGCGCAAGATTGCACGCCGACCTTCATTCAGATTTATGACGCAGTAAGACTACGAGGATGTCGAGGTTCTAAAGAAGGATGCGATCCGCTAACCTTGTGCTTCGATGCTGCGGCGGAAGACCGTGGCGGAGGCACGATGGCGGGACGCTTCAGGGTGGCCAGATGGGCGGTGGCGGTCGTGCTCGCGTGTGCGGCCTCGCTCGCGAGCGCAGCCGAGATCGCCGGCCGCGCGCGCGTGCTCGACGGCGACACGCTGCAGGTGGGCCCGGCGCGCGTGCGGCTCCACGGGATCGACGCGCCGGAGCTCGCGCAGACCTGCCCCGAGCCGGGCGGCGGCGACTGGGCCTGCGGCGAGGCGGCCTCCGAGCGGCTCGGCGCGCTGATCGGCGGCAGGCCCGTCGTCTGCGTGCCCCGCGAGCGCGACCGCTACGGCCGCTGGGTGGCGTCGTGCCGGGTCGGCAACGTCGATCTGGGCGCGCGGATGGTCGAGGAGGGCCTCGCCTGGGCCTATACCCGCTACAGCGACGACTACGCCCGGGTCGAGGCGCGCGCCAAGACGACGCGGCTGGGCCTCTGGCGCAGCGCGACGAAGCCCGCCTGGGACTGGCGCAAGGCCCGCAAGGCGGCCGCGCCCGCACAGACGCCGCCCGATCCGGATTGCCGGATCAAGGGCAACATCAACGCCGCCGGCTCGAAGATCTACCACATCCCCGGCTCGCGCTGGTACGAGCGCACGCGCGTCAACATCGCCCGTGGCCAGCGGTGGTTCTGCACCGAGGCCGACGCCGTCGCCGCCGGCTGGCGCCCGCCGCAGGGCGGCTGACGGCGCCCGGAGCCGGCGGCGCTAGCCGGGGAAGCTGTCGGGATCGGGACCGATGCGGCCGTCCGGCGTGTCGAGCCCTTCGATCTCGGCCATCTCCTCGGGCGCGAGCTCGAAGTCGAAGACCGCGATGTTCTCGGCGATGCGCGCGGGGTGGCCGGACTTCGGGATCGCGACGATGCCGAGCTGCATGTGCCAGCGCAGGACGATCTGCGCCGCGGTCCTTCCATGGCGGCCGGCGATGCGCGCGAGCACGGGATCGGCGAGCAGGTCTCCGCGGGCGAGCGGGCTCCAGGCCTCGGTCACGATGCCCATCTCGGCGTGGAGCGCCCGCAGGGGCCGCTGCTGGAAGCGGGGATGGAGCTCGATCTGGTTGACCGCGGGCACGACCCCCGTCGCCTCGACGATCTCGCGCAGGTCGGGCTCGCGGAAGTTCGAGACGCCGATCGAGCGCGCCCGCCCGTCCTCGCGCAGGCGGATCAGCGCCTTCCAGGTGTCGAGCGCGAGGCCCTGTTGCGGTGCCGGCCAGTGGATGAGGTAGAGCTCCACCCGGTCGAGCCCGAGGCGCGCTGTGCTCGCGTCGAAGGCGCGCAGGGTGGCGTCGCAGCCCTGGTCGTCGTTCCAGACCTTGGTGGTCAGGAAGATCGCCTCGCGGGGCAGGTCGCTCTCGCCTATGCCGCGGCCGACGCCGGCCTCGTTGCCGTAGATCTTCGCGGTGTCGATGGCGCGGTAGCCCGCGTCGAGCGCGGTCTGCATCGTCCGCGCCGCGTCGGCGTCCTCGATCTTGAAGGCGCCGAGGCCGAGCTGCGGGATGGTCTGGCCGTCGTTGAGGGGGATGAGCGGCGTCTCTGGCGTCATGGGTCGGGTCCTCGCTGGTTCGGCGCCGACCCTAGGGCGGGAGGCGGGACGGGGGAAACCCCCATCCCGTCCGTTGCGCCCCCCGGCCGCCTGTGCATGGTGGTCAAGACGGCGACGGAGTGGGGCGGCGACGGAGGTGGGGATGGAGGCTGAGGAACCGCGGGTCGATCCGGCCCCGCTCGCGGGCTGGGTGCCGCCGCCGGTGCCGGCCGGGGTGGTGCTCGAGGGCCGGGAGGTGCGGCTCGAGCCGCTGGCGCCGGGTCACGCGGCCGAGCTGCACGCGGCCTTCGCCGAGGACCGGACCGGGCGGCTGTGGGATTATATGTCGGTGGGACCCTTCCCGGCGGCGGCGGATTACGCGGCCTGGGTCGAGGGCGCGGCGGCGGGGCGCGATCCGCGGTTCATGGCGATCCTGGTCGCGGGGCGGCCGCTCGGCGTCGCGTCGTGGCTGCGGATCGCGCCCGAGGCCGGAAGGATCGAGGTGGGCTGGATCACCTACGCGCCGCGGCTCCAGCGGACGCGGGCCGCGACCGAGGCGATGACGCTGATGGCGGGCTGGGCCTTCGACGCCGGCTACCGGCGCTACGAGTGGAAATGCGATGCGCGGAACCTCGCCAGCCGGCGGGCGGCCGAGCGGCTGGGCTTCAGCTACGAGGGGGTGTTCCGCCAGCACATGGTGGTCAAGGGCCGCAACCGCGACACCGCCTGGTTCGCGATGACCGACGGGGACTGGCCCTGCGTGCGGGACGCGCACATGGCCTGGCTCGACCCGGCGAACTTCGACGCGGAAGGGCGCCAGCGCCGGCGGCTGGGAGAGCTGACGGCGCGCTGTCGCGTGGCCTCGGACCCCGGGGCTTGACGGCGCGCGGCGCGCGGCGGAGAGGTGCGGGACCCGACCGCCAGGGAGAGAGATCCGTGCCCGATGCCGACACCGCCGTCCTCGACTTCCTGCTGACCCGCCGGTCGCTGCCGGCGAAGCTGATGGGGCCGCCGGGACCGGAGCGGGCGGAGCTCACGCGCATCCTGACCGCGGGGCTCCGGGTGCCCGACCACGGCAAGCTGACGCCCTGGCGGCTGGTCGTGCTGCGGGGCGAGGGTCTCGCGCGCTTCGCGGCGGCGATCCGGGCGCGGGCGGCGGAGACCGGCGCGGACGCGGACAAGGGGGCCGTGGTCTTCGAGCGGGCGCCGGTCGTGGTCGCGGTGGTGGCCTCGCCGCAGCCGAGCGAGAAGATCCCCCGGGTCGAGCAGACGCTGTCGGCGGGGTCGGTCTGTCTGAGCCTGCTGAATGCAGCGCTCGCCTCGGGCTGGGCGGCGAACTGGCTGACGGGGTGGCCGGCCTACGACGCCGATCTCCTTCGTGCGGCGCTGGGGCTGGGCGAGGGCGAGTGGCTGCCGGGGTTCGTCCATATCGGCACCGCCGATGTGGCGCCGCCCGACCGGCCGCGGCCCGAGACCGAGGCGCTGACCACCTGGATCGAGGCGTGAGGGGGCTTTCCCGATGTCGCACCGTGCGACATGTAATCTGGCGTTGAAAACGTTGGAAAAAAATCGGCGGATTTACCGATCATTTACATTGCGTGGCACTGTGCGAAGATCGGATCCGACCACGGCCGAGCCAACCCGGCCGCGAGGAGACGAGGGCAGCGTCCGTCCACGGGTGGGCGAGAAGCACCCGCGTCGTGCCGTAAGGCACGCCTGCGGCGTGACGGGGGCGGACGGGCGCTGCTCGGCGTTGCCGCCGGGCGGGACGGCTGAACCCGGGTGCCCACAAATGCACCGTCGGGTAGTGTGCGAATCGTTCGGATTCTTCCCGGCTTCCGGCGGCCCGGCAGCCCGCGCATGAGCCTGCCCGCCGACATCCTGCGCGCCATCGCCCAGATACGCGACCCGCGGTTCCTGCGCGTGCTCGTCTGGGGGCTGGGGCTGACGGTGCTGTCGCTCGCCGCGGTGGTCTGGGTATCGCTGCTGGGGCTCGGCTGGCTGCTGCCCGACAGCGTGGCTCTGCCCTGGGTGGGGCAGGTGGGCTTCGTCGATGACGTGGTCTCCTGGGCGGCGGTGGGGCTCCTGCTGGCGCTGTCGGTGGTGCTGATGGTGCCGGTGGCGGCACTCGTCGTGGGGTTCTTCCTCGAAGGCATCGCCGCGGCGGTCGAGGCCGAGCACTATCCCGGACTGCCGCCCGCGAAATCGCTGCCCGTCGCGGTGCAGGTCTGGGACGCGGTGAAGTTCTTCGGGGTGGTGGTCGCGGCCAACCTGGGGGCGCTGATCGTCTACTTTCTGGTGCCGCCCGCGGCGCCCTTCGTGTTCTGGCTGGTCAACGGCTATCTGCTCGGGCGGGAGTATTTCACGCTCGTGGCGATGCGCCGTCTGGGGCCGGAGGGGGCGGCGCGGCTGCGGCAGCGACACATGGGGCGCATCTGGCTCGCGGGGGCGGCGATGGCGGTGCCGCTGAGCGTGCCGGTGGTGAACCTGCTGGTGCCGATCCTCGGCGTCGCGGTCTTCACGCACCAGTTCCACCGGCTGGCGGCGGAGCTTTGACGAAGGCGGCGCACCGCCTCCGGGAGTGGGCGTGGCCTCAGCTGCCGACCGTCTCGGGCACGATCGGAACCGGCTGCTCCGCGGTCTGGTCCACGGGGAGCTTCTTCGTGCTCATGCACTGGGCATAGGCCGTCGAGGTCAGACCCACGACGGTCAGGGCGGTAACCAGGGCAGTCATCATCTTCATCAGGCGAGCCTCCTTCGGTTGCTGCATCCATGAGGGTAGTGCGGCGCCGCCCTGCGTCGAGGTGCCCCGGCAGAAATCCGCCCCGGGCGCCGGTCGACCCGGCGAAACCCCTGCGCAAATCCTTTCCCTGTGGTTAACGGAACCCGCAAGATACTGATTTCAGTTACCTATCAGAGATGCTCAAGCTTGAGCAGCCGTGAGCGGGAGCGGCCTCAGCGCGCGGGACGGAAGTCGAAGCTGCTGACGCTGATCCCGCCCCACAGGATCACCGCGCAGACCGCGCCCCAGATCAGCACGGCGGCGACGCTCGCCCACAGGAGCTTTCGGCGCATTCCGGCCTCGGCAGGGGCCGACGCGGGGGTGCCCGGCTCGACCCGCCCCGCCTCGCCCTGGGTGCGCACCCCGATCGGCAGGGCGATCAGCAGCGCGAGAAACCAGATGACGGTGAAGAGCACGAGGGCCGCGGTGATCGTCATGCCTGCTCCAGTTCGATCAGCGTGCCGATGAAATCGGCCGGGTGCAGGAACAGCACCTCGCGCCCATGCGCGCCGATCTTGGGCTCGCCGTCGCCGAGGACGCGCGCCCCGGCCGCCGCCAGACGGTCGCGGGCGGCGCGGATGTCCTCGACCTCGTAGCACAGGTGGTGGAGCCCGCCCCTGGGGTTCTTCGCGAGGAAGGCG
>JBBQRM010000235.1:0-5154 GCA_038214855.1 Rhodobacterales bacterium
CAAATCGGGGAAGGGAAGACACCGGAGAGGGCGTTGCCCGATGGTGACGTGTCGTGTGCTGCGAATCCACAAGGGGCGCGCGCCCGCTCTCCTGTCCCGCCCTGCGGCAACGCCGGGCAGCGCCCACGGACGGATGCTGCCCTCGTCTTCCCGCGGCAGGCCCGTTGCCGGCTGCGACAATCGGTCTAGTTTTTGCGCCAGCACCCGCGGCTCCGATCCGGAGCCATCTTCCGAATTCAGGAGGCTCGCATGGTCACGTTCACGCTCAACGGTCGGGAGAGGACGTTCGACGGCGACCCCGACACGCCGCTCCTGTGGGTGATCCGCGACGCCGAGAGGCTGACGGGGACCAAGTACGGCTGCGGCATCGCGCAATGCGGCGCCTGCACCGTGCATCTCGACGGAATGCCGCGCCGGTCCTGCGTGACACCGGTCTCGACGGTGGACGGCTCGGACGTGGTGACCATAGAGGGCGTCGAGGGGGCGGAGGCGCAGGCGGTTCAGGCGGCCTGGACCGCGATCGACGTGCCGCAATGCGGCTATTGCCAGTCGGGTCAGATCATGTCGGCGGTGGCGCTGTTGCAGCTCGTGCCCAGCCCCACCGACGCGGACATCGACCAGGCGATGGCCGGCAACATCTGCCGGTGCGCGACCTATGTGCGCATCCGGGCCGCGATCCACGACGCCGCCGCAACGCTGGAGGGCTGAGCCATGGGCATGCACGACATTTCGCGCCGGGGCTTTCTCGCCGGCACCGGCCTCGTCATCGGCGTGGCGCTGGTGCCCCGCGGCCTGAGGGCCGAGGCGCCGATCCAGGGAGCCCAGGCCGGCGGCGGCGGTGCGCCGTTCAACGCCTTCGTGCGCGTGGCGCCCGACGGCACCGTCACGGTTCTGTCCAAGCACATCGAGTTCGGCCAGGGGCCCTATACCGGGCTCACGACGCTGGTCGCCGAAGAACTCGACGCCGACTGGAGCCAGATGCGGGTGGAAGCGGCGCCGGCGAACGACGAGCTCTACGCCAACCTCGCCTTCGGGCTGCAGGGGACCGGCGGCTCGTCCTCTATCTCCAATTCCTGGGAGCAGATGCGAAAGGCCGGCGCGACGGCGCGGGCGATGCTGGTCGCGGCGGCCGCCGCCGAGTGGGGCGTGCCGGAAGCCGAGATCACGGTCTCGAAAGGCCGCATCGCCCATGCGGCCTCGGGCAAGGAGTCGGGGTTCGGAGAGCTCGCCGACATGGCCGCGACGATGACGCCGCCGGCCGAGCCCAAGTTGAAGGATCCGAGCGATTTCGTGCTGATCGGGACCGACCGGCCGAAGCTCGACACGCCGTCCAAGGTCGATGGCAGCGCCGTCTTCACGCTCGACGTGCTCGCCGACGACATGCTGATCGCGATGGTCGCGCATGCCGAGCATTTCGGCGCCACCGTGCGGGGCTTCGACGATGCCGCGGCCCGCGCGGTGCCGGGGGTCATCGACGTGAAGCAAGTCCCGCAAGGTGTCGCGGTGTACGCAGAAAACACCTATGCGGCACTCAAGGGGCGCGCGGCGCTCGACATCGACTGGGACCTGTCTGCGGCGGAGACCCGCGCGACCGACGCGATCTACGACGATTACCGTGCGCTGTTTGCGGAGGAGGGCCTCGAGGCCACGAACACCGGTGATGTCGAGGCGGCGCTGGGCGCGGAGGGGGTGACGCTGGTGGAGCGCGAGATCGTCTTCCCCTTCCTCGCGCATGCGCCGATGGAGCCGCTCGACGCGGTGCTGATCCGCAACGACGACGGCTCGATCGACTGCTACAACGGCGCGCAGTTCCCGACGCAGGACAAGGCGGCGATCGCCGAGGTCTGCGAGATCGATCCGGCGATGGTGCGGGTCAACACCCAGCTCGCCGGCGGCAGCTTCGGACGGCGAGCGCAGTTCGGCTCGCCCTACATCCGCGAGGCGGCGGAGGTGTTCAAGGCGCAGGGCATGACCCGGCCGGTCAAGCACATGTGGACCCGCGAGGACGACATCCGCGGCGGCTTCTACCGGCCGATCTACGTGCACCGGCTGAGGGCTGCCCTCGACGCGCAGGGCGATATCACCGGCTGGGACCAGCGGATCGCCGGGCAGTCGATCATGAAGAAGGACGAGCTCGACGAGACCACCGTCGAGGGGGCGTCCGACCTGCCCTATGCGATCCCCAACCTGCGGGTGCATGCGCATCCGACCGAGCTGCCGGTGCCGGTGCTGTGGTGGCGCTCGGTGGGGCATACGCACACGGGCTTCGCGGTCGAGACCTTCATCGACGAGCTGCTCGAGCGGGCGGGCCGCGACGCGATCGAGGGACGGCTGGCGCTGCTTGCCGAGCACCCGCGGCACACGGGCGTGCTGAAGCGCGTCGCGGAGATGGCAGACTGGGGCGGCGAGGTGCCGGAGGGGCGGCAGCGGGGCGTCGCGGTTCACAAGAGCTTCAACACCTACGTGGCGGAGATCGCGGAGGTTTCGCAAGGCGAGGACGGGCTGCCCCGCGTGCACAAGGTCTGGTGCGCGGTCGATTGCGGGATCGCGGTCAATCCCAACATCATCCGCGCGCAGATGGAGGGGGGCATCGGCTATGGGCTCGGCGCGGTGCTCTACGACGAGATCACGCTCGGCGAGGGCGGCGCGATCGTGCAGTCGAACTTCCACGACTACCGCTCGCTCCGCATCGGCGAAATGCCGGAGGTCGAGGTCGCGATCATCGAGAGCGCCGAGCCGCCCACCGGCGTCGGCGAGCCGGGCACACCGCCGATCGGCCCCGCGGTCGCGAACGCCTGGCGGCGGCTGACTGGCCAGCCGGTGCAGCGCCTGCCACTGGCGGGCGCGGTCGTGTCGTGAGGGGCGCGGCGTGTCTGATCGCGGCGGGGCTGCTCGCACCCCTTCCCGCGACGGCGCAGGAGGCCGGGCTGAAGCCGGTCTCGGCCTTCGACGCCATCGAGGACGAGGCGGCGCGCTCGGTCGCGATCTTCGAGGAGACGGGACGCGTGCTCCAGCACCCGCGCTGCGTAAACTGCCATCCGGTCGGCGACCGGCCGCTGCAGAACGCGGGCATGACCCAGCACAAGCCGCCGGTGGTGCGGGGCCAGGGCGGCATGGGCGCGCCGGGGATGATGTGCACGACCTGCCACGGCCCGGCCAATGTCGAGATCGTGGCGCAGGCCGAGGGGATCAGCTCGATCCCCGGCAACCCCGCCTGGCATCTGGCACCGGTGGAGATGGCCTGGGAGGGCAAGTCGCTCGGCGAGATCTGCCGCCAGATAAAGGACCCCGAGCTGAACGGCGGCAAGACGCTGGCGGAGCTGGTCGATCACATGGCCCACGACGACCTCGTCGGCTGGGGCTGGGCCCCCGGCGAGGGCCGCGAGCCGGTGCCGGGCACGCAGGAGGACTTCGGCGCGCTCTACCAGGCCTGGGCCGACACGGGGGCGCATTGCCCGGAGGGGTGACGCCCGCGCCGCTCGACCGGCTCGGACGCGCGCGCACGCCGCTCTCCGGTCCCTCGCGTCAGCGGTGCAGGATCATCTCGTCACCGGAGATCTCGATGCGCGCGAAGCGCTCCAGATAGGCCATGCCGAGCAGCGACACGCCGAGCGAGCCGGCGTTGACGCTCGCCATCAGGCCCTCGTCGCGATAGTCGCCCAGGCTGATCGAGTCGAGGCGCACCGGGGCGGTGGCCACCGTGCCGTTGGCCGTGCGCGCCCTTCCGATGAAGGAAAGCCGCGCGACGTCGATCCCGACCGCCGCCGCGTCCTCGAGCGACAGCACGACGTCCGAGGCGCCGGTGTCGATCATGAAGCGCACCGGACGGCCGTTCACCGTGAGCTCGGCATGGAAATGCCCGTCCATCCCGCGCCTGAGCGCGATCTCGCCGCCCGCGCGCTGGACCATCGTCGCGGGGAAGAGCTCGCGCTTCAGCGTGTCGCGGAACCCGTAGGCGATCACCACCATCGCGAAGATCAGCCCCCAGACCCCGAAATCGCGCAACGCCCGCCCGAACCGCCGCCCGCCGCCGAAGGCCACGAAGGCGAGCCCCAGCCCGAGGACCACCATGTAGAGCAGCCGCGCCCGGTCGTCGCCGCTCACCTCAGCCGCCCACGAGATCGAGGTCCCGCAGCCCGTCCACCACGAACTGCACCGAGAGCGCGGCGAGAAGAATGCCGAGCAGCCGCGTGACCACCACGACGCCGGTATGCCCCAGCGCCCGCTCGATCAGGCCGCCGGCGAGAAACATCAGAAACGTGAGCGCCAGCACCGCCACGAGGACCGCGAGGATCGCCACGATCGCCAGCGGGTCGCCGGAATTCTGGCCCGACAGCAGGATCATCGTCGCCAGCGCCCCGGGTCCTGCGATCAGCGGCGTGGCGAGCGGAAAGATCGACGGGTCGGGACGGATCGAAGCCGTCTGCTTCTCGCGCCGCTCGGAGCGCCGCTCGAACAGCATGTCCACCGCCATCAGGAACAGCAGCAGGCCGCCCGAGATGCGGAACGCCGGCATGCCGATCCCGATCAGCGCCAGCAGACCCTCGCCCGCCAGCCCGAACAGCGCCAGCATGCCGAAGCCGGTGACGATGGCCCGCACCGACACCCGCCGCCGCTCCGCGGCGTCCATGCCCTGCGTCAGCGCCACGAAGAGCGGCGCGAGGCCGATGGGGTCGATGATGACGAAGAGCGTGACGAAGGTCGTGACGAGCAGTTCGGCGGTCATCACACGCGCTCGCCGGTAGCGTCCAGCCGCTCCAGCGCGGACAGCCACAGAGCCTCGGCGCGCTTGAGGCCGCTCTCGACCTCGGCGCGCTTCTTCTGCCACTTCTCGATCTCGTCGGCGTCGTTGCGGGCGTAGAGCTCGGGGCGCACCAGCCGCGCGTCGATGTTGGCGCGCATCTCCTCGAGCTTGGCGACCCGCGCCTCGCAGCGCGCGACCTCGGCCTTCAGCGGTGCCGTCTCCGACTGCTGTGCCCGCGGCTTCTCGGGCTTCGGCCGGGTCTCGCGCGCGCGCACCGGCGCGCCGCCGCGCTCGGCGAGCAGCATCCGCCGGTAGGCCTCCATGTCGTCCTCGTAGGGCGTGACCCGCCCGTCCTTGACCAGCCACAGCCGGTCGGCGACCAGCTCCACCAGATGCGGGTCGTGGCTGAC
>JBBQRM010000236.1:0-5146 GCA_038214855.1 Rhodobacterales bacterium
AAGGGGCTGTCGGGGGCGATCCTGGTGGTGCGCCCGCCGTTGGGGAGCCCGCTGGTCGCGCATGAGAACGCGATTATCGGCAATACCGTGCTCTACGGCGCGACCGCCGGCGCGCTGTTTGCGAACGGACGGGCGGGGGAGCGGTTCTGCGTGCGCAACTCGGGGGCCGAGGTGGTGGTCGAGGGCTGCGGGTCGAACGGCTGCGAATACATGACCGGCGGGGTGGCGGTGATCCTCGGCCGGATCGGCGACAACTTCGGGGCCGGCATGACCGGAGGCATGGCGTTCCTTTACGACCCCGAGGACGAGGTAGCGCAGCGGCTGAACCCCGAGACGGTGATCGCGCAGGGGGTGGAGACCGCGCATTGGGAGGGCGTGCTGCGCGGGCTGGTGGAGCGGCACCTGGTCGAGACCCGCAGCCAGCGCGCGGCGGATCTTCTGCGCGACTGGGAGACGGCGCTGCCGCGGTTCCGCCAGATCGCGCCGAAGGAGATGCTGGGCCGGCTCGAGCATCCGGTGCGGGAGGAGGCGGCGGCAATTCGGGCGTGAGGCGGGGCTGCTCAAGGTTGAGCAAATCGGTAAGAGGTTGCAATCACTAGAATTATTCAGTGTCATTAACCACCTGGAAAGCATTTTGACCCTGAGCAGGGCCTTCCGGCCGCGGTCGAGCCGGCGTGGGCGCCACGGTGTGGGAACCGGCCGTTCCGTCAGCGGTTGATCGTGCCCGGGCCGTGTCCCGGAGACCACCGCATCAGGAGAATCCGCGCGATGTTCATCCACAAGAAGGAACTGCTCCACCCCGTCAATGTCACCGAGCCGGACCCGGTCTTCGCCGAGTTCTTGCTCGAGCAGTTCGGGGGGGCGACGGGCGAGCTGACCGCGAGCCTGCAGTATTTCACCCAGGCCCAGCACACCGACGATCCCGAGCTGCGCGACATGCTGATGGACATCGCCACCGAGGAGTTCGGGCATCTGGAGATGGTCGCGCACCTGATCGAGGCGCATACCAAGGGCGGCCAGCAGGCGCGGGCCTTCGAGAGCACGCTGTTCGCGGTGCGTGGCAAGGGGCCGCATCTGCTCGACAGCCAGGGCTCGGCCTGGACCGGCACCTATGTGCAGGAGGGCGCGAGCCCCGTGCGCGACCTGCGCGCCGACATCTCGGCCGAGGCGGGGGCGCTCGCGACCTATGAGGCGCTGTTGAAGATGGCCAAGGACGAGGGCACGCGCAAGGCGCTGGTGCATCTGGCGACCCGCGAGGTCACCCATGCGCAGATGTTCATGAACGCGCTGAAGGCGATGGACAAGCTCGACGACCCGCTGTTCGGCGATCTCCAGCCCGACGAGACGGTGGACCTGGTGTTCAACCTGTCGCAGGACGGCGATCCGGCGACCGACCAGCCGCCGTCCTGGATCCGGGACGATCCGAAGCTGAAATACATCGCCGATCCGCTGAAGGAGAAGAAGCCCACCGCATGAGCGGCCTCGCGCTCGGTGCGTTGCCGGCCGAGCGGATCCGCAAGCTGCGGGTCGCGGCGAACGGCGGCGTACCGAACAATCCGATGCTGCCGGCGCTGATCTATCCCGCGGCGTTGCCGCGGGATGCGGGCGCCGGAGCGATCGGGGAGGTGGTCACGGCCAACGGCTGGGGCGGGGTCTGGACCTGGAGCGTCTACGAATTCCACCACTTCCATCCGGCCTCGCACGAGGTGCTGGCCGTGGCCTCGGGCGAGGCGCTGCTGCATCTGGGCGGCGAGGACGGGCCGCGCCAGGAGCTGACGGCGGGCGACGTGCTGATCCTGCCCGCGGGCTTCGGGCACCGGCGTCTGGAGTCCAGCGAGGACTTCGCGGTGGTGGGCGCCTATCCGTCGGGGCAGGAGGGCCCGGAGATCGTCCGCGCCGATCCCGAGGCCGCGCGGCGGGCGGCCTCGGGTCCGGGCGACGCCGCTGCCCCGGAGCGATCCGGTCTTCGGGCGCTCGGGGCCGCTGATGGATCTGTGGACGGCCCGCTAGGCAGGCGGCTTGCGCGGCGGCGGCAATCCCGGCAGGACGCGGGCGATGGCACGCGAATGGACGCGACGGGTCCTGCGCCGGCTGGTGCGGGCGATGCTGGTGCTGCTGCTGGCGGCGGCGGGGCTGGTGCTGGGCCTGCGCTGGGTGAACCCGCCGGTCACCTATCTGATGTTCGCGGAGCGGGCGCGGCTCGGCGGCATCGCGCGGGAGTGGGTGCCGCTGGAGCGGATGGCCGTGAACCTGGCCCTGAGCGCGGTGGCGGCGGAGGATGCGGATTTCTGCGCGCATCACGGCTTCGATCTCGCAGGCATCCGCGCGGCGCTGGCCGACCGCGAGCGTCTGCGCGGCGGCTCGACGATCAGCCAGCAGGTGGCCAAGAACGTGTTCCTGTGGCCCGAGCGGTCGTGGTTGAGGAAGGGGCTGGAGGCGGGGATGACGCTGATGATCGAGGCGCTGTGGGGCAAGCGGCGCATCCTCGAGGTCTATCTGAACGTGGCCGAGTTCGATTCCGGCGTCTTCGGCGTCGAGGCAGCGGCGCGGCGGTATTTCGGGGTCGGCGCGGCGGAGCTGGGGCCCCGGAGGGCGGCGCGGCTGATGGCGGTGCTGCCGGACCCAAAGCGGCGCTCGCCGGTCAGCGGGTCGGGCTTCATCGCCCGGCGGGGCGAGGCGATCGCGCGGGGGGCGGCGACGATCCGCGCGGACGGGCGGGCCGCGTGCTTCCTCGGCCCGGGGACGGGTTGAAAAGGCCGGATTTTGCGTCGATAACGGCTCCGAGGGGCAGACGAAGGGTCGCCGATGCGCCGTCTCTATCACCAGCCGCTGTCGCCGTTTTGCCGTAAGATCCGCCTGGTGCTCGCCGAGAAGAAGATCGAGGTCGAGCTGGTCGAGGAGCGGCCCTGGGAGCGGCGGATGGATTTCCTGCGGCTCAATCCCAGCGGCCAGGTGCCGGTGCTGCGGCTCGACGACCTGGTGTTGGCGGACTCAGGTGCGATCTTCGAGTATCTCGAGGAAGTCCATCCCGAGCCGCCGCTGCTGCCGACGGGCGCGGCCGAGCGGGCGGAGACGCGGCGGCTCGTGGCGTGGTTCGACGACAAGTTCCACCGCGAGGTGACGGCGAACCTGCTCTACGAGCGGGTGAACAAGAAGCTCGCCAAGACCGGCCATCCCGAGAGTGAGCGGATCAAGGCGGGATCGCGCAACATCAAGTTCCACCTCGACTACATCGGCTGGCTGATGGATCACCGGCGCTGGCTCGCCGGCGACCGGATGAGCATCGCGGATTTCGCCGCCGCGGCGCATCTGAGCTGTCTCGATTACGTGGGCGACGTCGACTGGGCGCGGAACCAGGGGCTGCACGACTGGTATTCCAAGATCAAGTCGCGGCCCGCCTTCCGGTCGATCCTCGCCGATCTGGTCCCGGGCTTCTCGCCGCCGCAGCATTATGCCGACCTCGATTTCTGAGACGGCGAACCTTGCGGACAGGCTGAAGACGCGCGCGCTGGAGGAGGGTTTCAGCGCCGCCGGCATCTGCGCGCCCGATGCGATCTCGCAGGCGGCGGGGCGGCTCGCGGATTTCGTCGCGGCGGGGATGCACGGGCAGATGGGCTGGATGGAGCGGCGCATCGGTTGGCGCAGCGAGCCCGGCGCGCTGTGGCCCGCGGCGCGATCGGTCATCATGCTGGCGGAGGTCTATACGCCCGCGGACGATCCGATGCCGCGGCTCGCGTGGCGCGACCGGGGCACGATCAGCGTCTATGCGCGCGGGCGGGATTACCACAAGCCGCTCAAGGCGCGGCTGAAGCGGCTGGGGCGGTGGCTGGTGGCCGAGACCGGGGCGGAGATCAAGGTGTTCGTCGATACCGCGCCGGTGATGGAGAAGCCGCTGGCGCAGGCGGCGGGGCTGGGGTGGCAGGGCAAGCACACGAACCTGCTGTCGCGCGAGCTGGGGAACTGGTTCTTTCTCGGCGCGATCTTCACGACGCTGGAGCTGCCGCCCGACGCGCCGGGCGAGGATCGCTGCGGGTCGTGCCGCGCGTGTCTCGACATCTGTCCGACGGACGCGTTCCCGGCGCCCTACCGGCTCGATGCGCGGCGGTGCATCTCGTATCTGACCATCGAGCACGCGGGGCCGGTGGACGAGGACCTGCGGCCGGCGATGGGCAACCGCATCTACGGCTGCGACGATTGCCTGGCGGTGTGCCCTTGGAACAAGTTTGCCGCGGAGGCGCGGTCGGCAGAATACTGGGCGCGGGCGGAGCTGGCAGCCCCGCGGCTCGCCGATCTGGCGGCGCTCGACGCCGACGGTTTCGCGCGGGTCTTCGCCGGCTCGCCGATCCGGCGGATCGGGCGCGATCGGTTCGTGCGCAACGTCGGCTATGCGGTCGGCAATTCCGGCGACGCGAGTCTCGCGCCTACGGCCGCGGCGCTGGCCGCGGACCCGGAGCCTGCGGTGCGGGACGCGGGCGCATGGGCGCTGGCGCGGCTGCGGGCGGCGGAGTGAGGGCGGCGGCCTGGAGGTTGCGCGCGGCCAGCCGCGCCAGCGGGCTGTCGGGATGGGCTGCGATCAGCTCGAGCCAGAGGGCGCGCGCGAGGTTGGTCTCGCCGAGTTCCGCCCGCGCGGCGGCGGCCTCGAACAACGCCTCGGGCAGCGCGGGGTCGAGGGCGCGGGCGCGATCGGCGGCGGCGAGGGCTGCCTGCGCAGCACCCGTGTGGCGCAGGGTCGCGGCGTGCAGCGCCTGGGCCTCGGCATCGTCGGGGGCTTCCGCGAGCGCGGCCTCGAGGCTCGCGCGGGCGGCGGGCCAGTCGGCTTCGGCGGCCTCGGCCCTGGCGCGCGAGATCAGGCGTGCGGGCGAGGGCTCGGTCAGCGCATCGGCGGAGCCGAGGGCGGCGCGGGCGAGGTCGGGCCGGCCGGTCTGGCGCAAAAGCCGGGCCGCGTCCTCGAAGAGCGTCGCGCGCAGCGCGGGCGGCATGGCGCGGTTGGTGTTCTCGGCGAGTGCGGTGAGCAGGCGCGCGGCGGTCGCCCCGGCGCCCATCGCCTCGAGTGCTGCGGCCTCGCAGAGCCGCGCCGGAAGACCACCGCCCGAACGGGTCCATGCTGCGGCATCCTCGCGCGCCGCGGCGGCGTCGGCCTCGACCG
>JBBQRM010000237.1:0-5123 GCA_038214855.1 Rhodobacterales bacterium
CTCCGCAAGAGCGTCTCCCGCTCGCCCACGAGCATCCGGTCCATCGGGATGCCGGTCCAGCGCTCGACCACGCTCGCGATCTGCTCGGGCGTCACCGCCTCCTCGACCATCACGTCGCTCTCGGCGGCCTCGGCCTCGGCCAGCCGCTTCTCGAGCCCGGGAATGATGCCGTAGGCGAGTTCGCCCGCCTTCGCGAGGTTGCCCATGCGCTTGGCGGCGTCGAGCTCGGCACGCTTGGCATCGAGCTCCTCCTTGATGTCACGGGCGCCCGCGAGCTTTTCGCGTTCGGCCTGCCAGCGGGCGGTCATCTCCGCCGAGCGGTCCTGAAGGGAGGCGAGCTCGCCCGCCAGCCGCTTCAGCCGGTCCTGGCTCGCAGCATCCTTCTCGAGCTTCAGCGCCTCGACCTCGATCTGCTTCTGCAGGATGTCGCGGTCGAGGGCGTCTAGCTCCTCGGGCTTCGAATCCACCTGCATCCGGAGCCGGCTCGCCGCCTCGTCCATCAGGTCGATCGCCTTGTCCGGCAGGAACCGGTCGGTGATGTAGCGGTGGCTCAGCGTCGCCGCCGCCACCAGCGCGGAATCGGTGATCCGCACGCCGTGGTGGACCTCGTACTTCTCCTTGATCCCGCGCAGGATCGAGATCGTGTCCTCCACCGTCGGCTCGCTGACCAACACCGGCTGGAACCGCCGCGCCAGCGCCGCATCCTTCTCGATGTGCTTGCGGTACTCGTCGAGGGTCGTGGCCCCCACGCAGTGCAACTCGCCCCGCGCCAAGGCGGGCTTGAGCATGTTGGAGGCGTCCATCGCGCCTTCCGCCTTGCCGGCACCCACCAGCGTGTGCATCTCGTCGATGAACAGGATGATCTCGCCCGCGGCCGCCTGAACCTCCGTCAGCACCGCCTTCAGCCGCTCCTCGAACTCGCCGCGATACTTCGCACCCGCGATCAGGCTCCCCATGTCGAGCGCCAGCAGTCGCTTGCCCGCGATCGAATCCGGCACATCGCCGTTGACGATCCGAAGCGCCAGCCCCTCGGCGATGGCGGTCTTGCCCACGCCCGGCTCGCCGATCAGCACCGGATTGTTCTTCGTGCGCCGGCTCAGCACCTGCATCGCGCGGCGGATCTCCTCGTCTCGGCCGATGATCGGGTCGATCTTGCCCTCGCGCGCTGCCTCGGTGAGATCGCGCGAATACTTCTTCAGCGCGTCGTACCCAGCCTCGGCCGAGGCGCTGTCGGCCGTGCGCCCCTTGCGGATGTCGTTGATCGCGGCGTTCAGGCCCTGCGCCGTGACGCCCGCGGCCTTCAACGCCGCCTCCGCCGCCGACTTGGTCACCGCGAGCGCGGTCAGCAGCCGCTCGACGGTCACGAACTCGTCGCCCGCCTGCTTCGCGATCTTCTCCGCCTCCGCCAGCACCTTGCCGGTCTGCGCGTCGAGATAGAGCTGGTCGCCCCCTTCCACCTTCGGAAGCTTCGCCACCGCCGCATCGACCGCGGCCCGCACCGCCTTCGCGTCGCCGCCGGCCTTGGCGATCAGGTTCGACGCCATCCCCTCGGCATCGTCGAGCAGCGCCTTCAGCAGATGCTCCGGCACGAAGCGCTGGTGACCCTCGCGCATCGCGATCGTCTGCGCGGCCTGCACGAACCCCCGCGCCCGTTCGCTGAACTTCTCGAAATTCATGTCTCTCTCCTCGAGCGTCCCGAAGCGCACCCGTCGCGGCGCGCGCACCTGGCCCCATGTCTCCGGCCGCCCGTCCCGGCGCGGCCTCTGCTGAGAAGAATGGGCCCGCGCCCGTGGCGTTGCAAGCGGGCCGGCGGCGCTTTTGCTCTGGCGCGTGCGGCGACAGCGGCTAGGTTCGGCACGGCCGGAAACGGCGCAGCAGAAACAGCGTCCCCGAGTGCCGCATGCCCGCAACCCACCCGTTCACGCCGCGCATCCTGGCAGCCTTCGACTTCGACCGCACCCTCGCCACCGACTCGGTCGAGGCGATACTCACCCTCTACGACGTCGACCGCGACGCCTGGGAGCGCGACTTCGCCGAGGCCCTCGGCTCCGGCTGGGACCAGATCCTGCGCCGCGGCCAGGCGCTGATCGCCCTCGGCCGCGCCCGCGACCGGCCGCTGACCCTCGCCCTCCTGCACGAGGCGGCAGGGCGCGTCCGCCTCTACGACGGCGTGCGCGACATGCCCGCGCATCTGCGCCGCGTCGCCCGCGACCTCCACCCGGAGATCGAGGTGGAGCTCGTGGTCCTTTCCTCGGGCTTCGCCGAGATTGTCAACGCCAGCGGCATCATGGAGGTCTTCGACCGCAGCTTTGCCTCGACCTTCCACTTCGACGAGGCAGGCCATGCCGTCTGCATGAAGCGCATCATCGGCCATCCCGAAAAGGCGCTCTATCTCGAGGCGCTCGGCAAGGGGCTCGAGATCGACGGCGCCAACGCGCCCCGCTCTCCCGGCCGCGGCGTCGATCCCCACGACGCCCACGTCCCCTTCGACCAGATGATCTATCTCGGCGACGGCGCCTCCGACCTGCAGGCCTTCGGCTTCATGAAGACGCACGGCGGCCTCGCCATCGCCATCGACAAGGACCGCCACTTCGACAGCGCCGAGCAGCAGACCCGCGGCCAGCGCGTCGACAACCTCGCGCCCCCCGACTACTCCCGCGGCGGCGAGCTGCTCGCCAGCCTCGAGCACGCGGTGCGCGCGCTCGGCCGCGGCGAGTGAGCCGCCTCAGCCCTTCGGCAGATACGGCACCGTTCCCGCCAGATCGGTGTCGTCGATCATCGTGAAGGTGCCGACGCTCCCCGCCTGCCGAGCCGCGGCATGGGGCGCATATTCCGGATCGTTCACGAGCCCCTCCAGCGCCTCGCGCCCGGGAAACTCCAGGAGCGCGATCAGCGTCACGTCCTTCTGCCCCTCGAGCACCGTGACGTTGCCGCTGCGCGACAGATAGCGCCCGCCGTGCTTCTCCACCAGCCCATGCACCTCCGCCGCATAGGCCGGGATCCAGCCGTCGTCGCTGACCTTGATCTCCGCAATCAGATAAACGCTCATCGCCTCTCTCTCCGTGTCCGTCCTGATGCCCCGACCCTGTTGTAGCGGGATTGCGCCATCGCCGACAGGGCGGCGTCCGAGCTGACCGCAATCCGGCCAGCCAAATCCTTTCCATGTGGTTAATGGTATAGAAATTCATTATTCAAATCAGTATGTTATCGATTTGCTCAACCTTGAGCATCCATGAGCATCACCGGCTCCGGCCAGATCGTGCTGCTCGAAGATCGCTCCAGGGCATCCGTTCCGTCCCTTGACAGCCGCTTCCCCCCTCGCCACACCCGGCCCATGCCCGACGACCGCCTGCCCGACGACCGTCTGATCGTCGCCCTCGACCTGCCCGACGATGCGGCGGGCCTCGCCATGGTCGATCGGCTCGGCGATGCCGTGAGCTTCTACAAGATCGGCCTCGGGATGCTTGCCAACGGCGGGCTCGGCCTCGCCTGGGAGCTGCACCGGCGCGGCAAGCGCGTCTTCCTCGACCTCAAGCTCTTCGACATCCCTGCCACCGTCACCCGCGCCGTCGAGGGGCTGGTCACGCTCCGCCCCGACCTGCTCACCGTCCATGGCGACCCCCAGGTGGTCCGCGCGGCGGTCGCGGGGCGCGGCACGGCGCCCACCCGCGTCCTCGCCGTCACCCTGCTCACCTCGCTCGACCGCGCCGATCTCGATGCAGCACTTGTCGTGGCCGGAGACATTGCGGACCTCACCGTCGAGAGGGCCTCCCGCGCCCTCGACGCCGGCGCCGACGGGGTGATCGCCTCGCCCCTCGAAGCCGCGCGCATCCGCGCCCTGCCGCAGGCGGCGGGCCGGCTGATCGTCACGCCGGGCGTGCGGCCGGCGGGCACCGCCCCGCACGATCAGAAGCGTATCGCGAGCCCCGCTGCGGCGCTCGGTGCCGGCGCCGATCACATCGTCGTCGGCCGCCCCATCGTCGCCGCCCCCGATCCCGCCGCCGCCGCTCGCGCCTTGATTGCCGAGATCGGCGCCGCCTGATCCGGGTGCCCGGCTGCACGGGGCCTTGCCTTTCCGCACGCGACCGCCTTTGATCGCCCGAAGATCGACCGGCAGCCAGGAGCGCGTCAGATGAGCGAACCCGACACCGCGCCCGGACGCCCGGCCGCGGGTGCGCTCGCCGGCCGCACCGCGATCGTCACCGGTGCGAGCCGCGGCATCGGGTTGGCCGCGGCCGAGGCTCTGGCGGCGGAGGGGGCGGGCCTGATGCTGCTCGCGCGCAGCGCCGACGCGATTACCTCGCTCGCCGGCCGCCTGCGCCGCGCCGGTGTCAGGGCCGAGGCGATGACCTGCGATGTCTCGGAATACTCGCAGGTCCAGACGGCGGTCGCGCGCACCCGCGAGACCTTCGGCCGCGTCGACATCCTGGTGAACAACGCCGGCGTCATCGATCCGATCGGCCCGCTCGCCAGCGTCGACCCCGCCGCCTGGGCCCATGCGGCCGACATCAACTTCAAGGGCGTGTTCTTCGGCATCCGCGCCGTGCTGCCCGACATGCGCGCCCAGCGCTCCGGGGTGATCGTCAACCTCGGCTCGGGCGCGGCGCACAATCCGCTGGAAGGCTGGAGCCAGTATTGCAGTTCCAAGGCCGCCGTCGCGATGCTCACCCGCTGCACGCATCTGGAGAACCGCGGCCGCGGCATCCGGGCCTTCGGCCTGTCGCCGGGCACGGTCGCGACCGACATGCAGCGCCGGATCAAGGCTTCGGGCATCAACGCGGTCAGCCAGATGGACTTCGCGAGCCACGCCCCGCCCGAGCATCCGGCCCGCGCCATCGTCTGGCTGTGCTCGGAGGACGCCGCCGATCTCGCGGGCGAGGAGGTGAGCCTGCGCGATCCGGCCATCCGCGCCCGGATCGGTCTCTGAGCGAAGCCGGTCGATCCGGGGCACGGGCCTGCTCAAGGCTGCTCAAGCTTGAGCAAAGTAACAGGGGCAAAACTCCGGGCATTTCCGACCGGGTTGTCGGATAGCGGTTTGCGACGCGGTTATGGGCGCGCGTTTTGTCGGACGCTCACTCGGAGGTTGGATCAGGGTTGCCGGACGAGTTGCGAAAGGTGGGGAA
>JBBQRM010000238.1:0-5122 GCA_038214855.1 Rhodobacterales bacterium
GGCCCGCGCGAGCCTTCGAGGTCGATCTCCCCCTCCACCACGTGCTCCATCCCGTGGCCCTCGATGGTCAGCACCGTCTTCACCTTCAGCCTGCCCGTCGTGTCGCCGTGCTCGCGCACGTGGCGCTCGATCGCCTGCTGCGAGGTCACGCCGACCTGCTTGAGGTACTTCCGCATCGACATGTTGAACTTGTCGCCGTCCATGATCCGCTCTCCTGCTGCGTCCCCCGCAGCATAGGCGAGCCCCGCGCGCGGCGAAAGCCGCGTTAACCGCGCGTTAGCATCCGCGTTGACCCGCGGCGCCCGGCTCCGGCATCCTCAGGCCACGGAACCGCCGGGGGGACATCATGCGCGCCGCACTCTGCCTCGCCACGCTCGGCCTGCTCGCCGCCTGCGCAGCACCCGTCAAGCCGATCATCGCCCCCGTGCCGGGGCCGGAGAATCCCGCCGACGGCGTCGTCACCATGTCCTCGAACAACAGCCTGTTCCATCCCGGCGAGCCCGATTGGCGCGAGGCCAATGCGACCGTGGGCAAGCGCTGCCGCAAATGGGGCTACCGCGGCGAGCACGTCTTCACCGGCGACCAGCGCAAGTGCCTCGCCTGGGACCGCAACGGCCGCTGCGTCCGCGACCAGACCCGCCGCTTCTACCAGTGCGAAGGCTGAGGCCCGCGGACGTTCACACTTCCTAACGGATCGTAAAACCGCGCCCGTAAAGCGTTGATATCCTTGGGCCGTTAACTTGTTGCGCAGTGAAACGCCCGATGTTGCACCCTCCCGCCCCCTCAGCGCAGCTCGATCTCGGCCTCGGGATAGACCGCCCGCCGGACCCCCCAGCTCCCCCCGCCGAAGATCGTCCCCACGCTCACCCCCACGTTGCTGTGCCGGCCGGTCCCCACCGAGACGCCCACCGCCGGCCAGCCGCCGAGCCCCCGCTCGCCCCGCAGATACGCCCGCACCGACCCCGAACCCTGCCGCGCCCCGTCCGTGCAGGCAAAGCCCAGCACAGGTGCTGCCGGCCCCGAGTCCGGCACCACCACCCGCGCCGGCGTCCGGAACGAACCCTCGAACCCGTCGCTCTCCAGCCGGCAGGTCGCCCCTGCCACCTCGCGCCGCGCACCTCCCTCCATCACAAAGGTCCGCACCTCGACCCCCGTCTCGCCCTGCGCGGGCGGCAGGATCGCCCCCGCGCGCACTCCGGGCCGCACCACCGGCGCCGGCAGCTCCGGGCTCGCCGCACATCCCGCCGCCAGCAGCGCCAGCGCCATCCATACCCGCATCGGCCTCACCCCTACTCCGCCGCCCGAACCTCGGGCGCACCCCCCGCCTCGAAGGCCGCCAGCAATGCTGCCCGCCGCACCGCCACAGCCTCCGCCGCTGCCTGCTTCACATACCCGAAGCCGCGGATCTCCAGCGGCAACAGCGCCAGCTCGATCGCCAGATCCCGCGTCGCGAGCCGGAACCCCGCCGTGACCCGGTCCATGTCCGTCTCGTACTCCGCGATCAGCCCCCGCTCCATCCGCCGCTCCGCGGTCCGCCCGAACGGATCGAACGGCGTCCCCCGCAGCCCCTTCAGCCACGCGAGCAGCCCGAAGACCGGCAGGACCCACGGCCCGAACACCCGCTTGCGCGGCCGCCCCGCGCCGTCCTTGCCCGCCAGGATCGGCGGCGCGAGATGGAACCGCATCGCCCGCACGCCCACAAACCCCGCCTCGACCGCCGGCCGCAGCGTCGTCGCGTGCAGCCGCGCGACCTCGTACTCGTCCTTGTAGGCGAGCAGCTTGTGGTAGCCCCGCGCCACCGCCTTCCCGAAGTCCTCGTCGAGCCCGCGCGCCCGCTCCACCCGCTCGCGGTAGCGCCGCGCCAGCGCCGCGTCCTGATACGCCTCCAGATGCGCCGCGCGACGGTCCACCAGCGTGGCGAGGTCCCCGGCCGGTGCCGGCCTCTCGGGCGCGAGCGCCGCCGCGGCCTCCGCCGGCCGCGCGACCGCCCAGCGCCCGAGCGCAAAGGCCCGCGTGTTACCCTCGACGCTCGCGCCGTTGATCTCGATGGCGCGCAGGAGTGCGGCCTCGCTCAGCGGCACCAATCCCGCCTGCCAGGCCGCGCCGAGCATCGCCACATTGGCGTAGATCGCGTCGCCCAGCAGCCGCTCGGCGAGCCGCGTCGCATCGAACACCTCGAGCGCCGCATCGCCCAGCCGCGCGCGCAGCGCCAGCGTCAGCCGGTCGGTCGGGAGCGCGAAATGCCGGTCCCGCGTGAAGTCGCCGGTGATGATCTCGTGGCCGTTCAGCACCGCGCGCGTGCGACCGCGGGTCATCAGGCCGAGCGTCTTCGAGCCGGCGGAGACCACGAGATCGCCCCCGATCACCGCATCCGCCTCGCCCGCGGCGACTCGGATCGCCGAGATGTCCTCGGGCCGCTCGGCGATGCGGCAGTGGATGTGCACCGCCCCGCCCTTCTGCGCGAGGCCGGCCATTTCCATCACCCCGGCGCCCTTGCCCTCCAGATGCGCCGCCATCGCGAGAAGCGCGCCCACGGTGACGACCCCGGTGCCCCCGACCCCGGTGATGACGATGTTGTGGGTGCCGGCGATCGCCGGCAGGCGTGGCTCCGGCAGGTCCGGCAGATCGAGCGCCGTCGGCGCGGGCTTGCGCACCTCGGCGCCCTCCAGCGTGACGAAGCTGGGGCAGAAGCCTTCGAGACAGGAGAAGTCCTTGTTGCAGCTCGACTGGTCGATCCGCCGCTTGCGCCCGAACTCGGTCTCCAGCGGCAGGATCGAGACGCAGTTCGACTTCACCCCGCAATCGCCGCAGCCCTCGCAGACCTCGGGGTTGATGAACACCCGCCGGTCGGGGTCGGGAAACGTCCCGCGCTTGCGGCGGCGGCGCTTCTCGGCGGCGCAGGTCTGGATGTAGATGATCGCCGAGACCCCCTCGACCTGTTCCAGCTCGCGCTGGACCTCGTCGAGAGCGTCGCGCGTCCGCATCTGGACGCCGGGCGGAAAGTCCGCGGGATCGACGTCTTCCTTCGGATCGTAGACTCCGACGACGCGGGTCACGCCCATCGCCTTGAGCTCGGCCGCGATGCGCTGCGGCGTGAGACCGCCCTCGTTCGGCTGGCCACCGGTCATCGCCACCACATCGTTGTAGAGGATCTTGTAGGTGATGCTGGTCCCGGCCGCGAGCGCTGCGCGGATCGCCTGGACGCCCGAGTGGTTGTACGTGCCGTCTCCGAGGTTCTGGAACACGTGCCGCCGCGTGGAGAACGGCGCCTCTCCGATCCAGTTCGCGCCCTCGCCACCCATATGGGTGAAGCCCTCGGTCTCGCGGTCCATCCACTGGACCATGTAGTGGCAACCGATGCCGGCATAGGCCCGCGCGCCTTCGGGGAGCCGCGTCGATGTGTTGTGTGGGCAGCCCGAGCAGAACCAGGGCTTGCGCGTGGCGATCTCCTCGGCGTTGTCGGCGCGCACGGCTTGATCGAGCGCCCCGCGGCGGGCCTTGAGCGTCTCGGTCTCCACGCCCTCCAGCGCCAGCAGCCGGCCCAAGGTGCGCGCGATCTGCACCGGATCGAGGGCGGCCTTCACGGAGAACAGCACCTCGCCCGCCTCGTCCTTCCAGCCGAGCACCCGGCGGCCGTGGCGGTCGTTGAAGATCGCCTCCTTGATCTGTACCTCGACGAGCTTGCGCTTCTCCTCCACGACGATGATCGTCTCGAGCCCCTCGGCCCAGTCGCGGAACGAGGCGCAGTCGAGCGGCCAGACCATCCCGACCTTGTAGGTGGTGATCCCGAGCCGCGCGGCCTCCGCCGCGTCGAGGCCGAGCAGATCGAGCGCGTGCACGGTGTCGAGCCACGACTTGCCGCAGGAGACGATGCCGACCCTTGCGCCCCGCTTCCCCCACACGCGGCGATCAATGCGGTTGGCGCGTGCGAAGGCCTCCGCCGCGAAGCGCTTGTGGTCGTGCATCCGGGCTTCCTGCGCCACCGGCGTGTCACCGAGCCGGATGTTGAGCCCGCCCTCGGGCATCGGGAAATCCGTGGGCGCGACGATCTTCAGCCGGTGAGGGTCGCCGTCCACCACCTCCGTCACCTCGATCGTGTCCTTGAGGCATTTGAGCCCGACCCAGCAGCCGGTGTAGCGGCTGAGCGCCCAGCCGAGCAGGGAGTAGTCCAGCACCTCCTGGACGCCGGCCGGCGACAGGATCGGCATCATCGCATCGACGAGCGCGAACTCCGACTGGTGCAGCGTCGTCGAGCTCTCGCCCACGTGGTCGTCGCCCATGCAGGCAAGGACGCCGCCGAGCGGAGCGGTGCCTGCGAAATTTGCGTGGCGGAACACGTCGCCCGAGCGGTCCACCCCCGGCCCCTTGCCGTACCAGAGGCCGAACACGCCATCGACCCGCCCCTCGCCGCGCAGATGCGCCTGCTGCGTGCCCCAGAGTGCCGTAGCGGCGAGATCCTCGTTCAGCCCCGGCTCGAAGCGGATGTCGGCCTCGGCAAGCGCGCGACCGGCACGAACCATCTGCTGATCGACGCCGCCGAGCGGCGAGCCGCGGTAGCCGGTGACGTAGCCCGCGGTGGAGAGACCGGCCGCCGCGTCACGCGCGCGCTGCATCAGCATCACCCGGACCAGAGCCTGGGTGCCGCCGAGGAGCACGCGGCGCCTGGAGAGGTCGAAGCGGTCGGCGAGCGAGACGTCGTGCAGCATGCGGACCTCGCGAGACGGCAACGGGGCGTCGTCAAAGGTAAATGTAGGCGCGAAACCCCTTCGGAAAAAGCCCAATCAGCGTCCGGAGAACATGCGCAACTTCGTGTCGCGCCGAGACCCTACCAGGTCACAACGGCGGGTAGTGCATCATTTTGAAATCTGCGACACTTGACGCCGGTATCGCATTCTACCCGTCCCTCGTATATGCTTGCCGTGAAGCATGGGAGGAATGCGCGCGTGAGGGTAAGCATTAAGAGTTTCGAAGTCGATATGGACGGAGTTATGCCCAAAAGTTGGTGACGGCTTGATCAGGCGGCGTTTTGAAGTTGCTTGATCCCGTCCTTGAACTCAATCCCCTGAATGACCTCGGGGAGACGGTTTGGCCCTGAGATTTTCCGCCACTTCTTTTTGGCGGA
>JBBQRM010000239.1:0-5119 GCA_038214855.1 Rhodobacterales bacterium
GACAAGGCCTATGACGCCGACCAGCGGGTCATCCAAACCCTTCTGGCGAAAGGTCAAACCCCGGTCATCCCGCCAAAGGCCAACCGCAAGGACAAGCGACTTTATGACGAGGCGCTCTATGAGGCCCGCCATCTCATCGAGCACTTCTTCCGCAAGCTCAGACAGTTCCGCGCCATCGCCACGCGATACGACAAGCGCGCCGTCAACTTCCTCGCCGGGGTCTATGCCGCCTCATGTCTTATCTTGCTCAATTGAGGACACGCCCTAGTTTAACCATCCGCAAACGATCCCGCGCGACACTGGCCGACGAACCAGGCTTAGCGGGAGCGAAGGATGCGGTGGTTTTTCAAGGCGCTGGCGGTGCTGGCGATGGGGGCGATGCTGACCGGAGCGGTCGCGGCGCAGGGCCTGCCGGCGAAGTTCGATCAGCCGATCCGGACCGACGCGATCGACACGGGGCTCTTCGATGCGGCGGTGCGGTACTACTCGAACATCGCGCGTCAGCAGAACGGGCGTGCACCCCTTGCACCCGATGCAAAGCTTCTGCGCGCCGCGACCGACCATGCGCGCAACATGGCGCGGCTGAAGACCCACAGCCATCAGCTGCCAGTCCGCGGCCAGTCGCGGCTGGTGCAGCGGATGGACCGGGTTTCGGTCCGTTACCGCGCCGCCGGCGAGAACATCGCCCAGGACAAGGTCTACCGCCTTCTCGGCCGGCCGATCTCGAAATCGTCGCGCAGCTGCGCGGCGCTGGTCTATGGCGACACCGGACAGAAGGTGCCCCGGCACAGCTATTCGAGCCTGGCGAGTCAGGTCGTGACGCGCTGGATGAACTCGCCCAAGCATCGCGAGGCGCTTCTGTCGCGCAAGTTCGGGCGCATCGGCAGCGGCATCGGCGTCGATGCGACAGGCAGCGGCTGCGGGGACTTCTACCTGGTGCAGAACTTCGCCGACTGAGCGCGCGCCTCAGTAGAGCTGGGTGCGCGACTTCAGCCGGTAGAACACGTGATGGCCGATGGCGGCGGTGCGCGTCAGCTCGCCGGACCAGCCGGGGCGCACGGATGTCGCGTGAAAGTGGGTCGCGCCGCCGGCAACGGTGCGCGCGCGGCCAGCGACCATGATCGCGGCGAGCTTCTCGGACCGCTCGCGCTCGCGCCGGCTGGTCATCACCTCCGGTCTTCCGTCGCAGGCGAAGGAAAACTGGCAGACGCGGCCGTTGCCCACACCCTGACGAGTGACGCCGCAAACGCTGTTCGGATAGCGGCGGTCGTCGACGCGGTTGAGGATCACCTCCGCCACCGCCACCTGACCCGCGAGCGGCTCGCCCCGCGCCTCGAAATAGATCGCCTCGGCGAGGCACTGCCATTGCGCGTCGCCCACGCTTCGGGGCAGCGCATCGAGCGACTTCAGGTCGAGCCGAGCCTCCGCCGCGACAGGCTGGCGCGGATCGGCGCTGCGGCTGGCGCGCGCAACCGCCTTGAGTTTCGGGTCCACCACCTCGCCCTCCGCCGCATAGCCGGAGGCGGCGCGCGACAGCTCGGCGATCCGGGCGGTCCCGAGACCACGCAACGTCGCGCGCTCCTGTGCGAGCAGCTCGGCCGCCCTTGCTGCGGCGGGTGGTTGCGAGAACACCGACGGATTCGGTTCGGCGCGAGCGGCGCTGCCTGCGGCGAACGAGAAGGCGAGCCAGGCAAGGCCACCGACCGCCCACGCGGAAGCGATGCGGGGCGAGAACTCCGGTCGGGTCATCATACATCCATGTGCTGAGCCATGCCGGCTATGGCAGGGCGCGAGAGAAGGTCAGTAAGGTTTTGTTAACCCGAGGTGTGGCAGAGCCGCTGTCGGAAAGTCCAAGTCTTTCCGAGCGATAGGCGGAAACCCGCCAATCTCCGGCTCAGACGCCGCCGCAACCCGGCGGTGAAAGAGAGGCAGATTCAGAAGTTTTTAAGACACTCGTGAAGCGCCGTCTGCACCGATCCGTGCAGCGCAACGAGCGCGGAGAACGGCCGGTCGGGATCGAGGTCGCGTGCCGCCAAGGCCCGCCAGCCCTCGGTGCCGAACGAATCGACCAGCCGCGCCCGGGAGAAGGCGCGCACCTGCCCACCCCGCCGCGCCCCGAGCGCCCCGCACGACGCGAGTTGACGCCCGCGCGCCTCGATCGCCTCGAGCGCGGCATCGACCCCGGCACCGTCGACGGCCGAGACGACGGCCACCGGAACCTCGGCGCCGGCAGCGAGGGCCAGCGCCCCGCGCGCCTCGGCTGCCGCCCGGACGCTCGCGGGGCCGAGGTCGCCCTTGGTCACCAGCACCATATCGGGCACCTCCATGACGCCCGCCTTCATGAACTGCAGCGCATCGCCGGCTCCGGGCTGGAGGCAGAGCACCACGAGATCGGCGCACTCGGCGATCTCGGTCTCGGACTGGCCGGTACCGACGCTTTCCACCAGCACCCGGCCAAACAGCGCGCGCATCAGCACTGCCGCGGGAAAGGCCGCCTCCGCCAGGCCGCCGAGCCGGCTCCGTGCCGCCATCGAACGCACGAAGAGGCCCGGGTCCGCAGGACCGCTGACGATCCGGGTGCGATCCCCGAGCAGTGCCCCGCCGGAGGCGCGCGACGAGGGATCGACCGCGATCACACCCACCGTCTCACCGCGGGTGCGCAGGCGGCGGGCGAGAGCGCCGGTCAGCGTCGACTTGCCGACCCCGGGCGGTCCGGTGAGGCCGATCACGAGGCAGGCAGGCACCGCCAGCGCCGCGTCGAGCAGCGCCGCCGACGCGGCGGTGTGTGGGCCTGCCTCCAACTCCGCGAGCGCGCGCGCGAGCGCCGCCTTGCCGCCGGTTCGCAGCGCATCGAGCGTCTGCGTCACGGCGCGCGCGCCGCGGACGTCATCGCGGACCGTCCGCCTCCGCTGCCCCGCGCCGCGCGAGCAGCGTCGCCTGCGCCGCGGCCAGACGCGCGATCGGCACGCGGAAGGGCGAGCAGGAGACGTAGTCGAAGCCCGCGAGCTTGCAGAAGCGAACCGAGGACGGATCGCCGCCGTGCTCGCCGCACAGGCCGAGCACCAGGTCGGGGTTGCGCGCCCGGCCGCGCTTGGCCGCGATCAGCATCAGCTCGCCCACGCCCTCGACGTCGAGCGAATGGAACGGGTCTTCCGCGAAGACGCCCTGGTTCACATAGCGGCGCATGAACCGCCCGGCATCGTCGCGGCTGAGCCCGTAGGTCATCTGCGTCAGGTCGTTGGTCCCGAACGACAGGAAAGCGCTGGAAGCCGCGAGATCGCCCGCACGCAGCGCCGCGCGCGGTGTCTCGACCATCACGCCGAGGTGGTAGTCGAGCGCCGCCCCCTGCTCGCGCTCGACCTCGGCGGCGATGGCATCGACCTGGTTCTTGACCAGCTCGACCTCGCGGTTCGCCGAGACGAGCGGGATCATCACCTCGGGCACCACTGCCGCTCCGGCGCTGCGGTTGACGGCGATCGCCGCCTCGAAGATCGCGCGCGCCTGCATGCCGTAGATCTCGGGCATCGTCACGCCGAGCCGGACGCCGCGCATCCCTAGCATCGGGTTCACCTCCGCCATGTCGGCGATGCGCGCGGCGAGCTTCGCCGCCGGAAGCCCCATCGCCGTGGCGAGCGCGCGCGTCTCCTCGGGCGAATGCGGCAGGAACTCGTGGAGCGGCGGGTCGAGCAGCCGGATGGTCACCGGCTGGCCGCGCATCGTCTCGAAGATTTCGACGAAATCCGCGCGCTGCATCGGCAGCAGCCGGTCGAGCGCCGCACTGCGCTCGGCATCGCTGTCCGCGAGGATCATCTCGCGCATCACCGTGATCCGGCTCGCGTCGTAGAACATGTGCTCGGTGCGGCAGAGGCCGAGCCCGTCGGCCCGGAACTGCCGCGCCATCCGCGCCTCGGCCGGCGTGTCGGCATTGGCGCGCACGCCCATGTCGCGCACCTCGTCGGCCCAGTCGAGGAGTTCCGCGAAGGCGCCGTCGAACTCGGGCGCGATCATCGCCGGCGCCCCCGCCATCACCTCGCCGCGCGAGCCGTCGAGCGTAATCACCGCCCCCTCCCCCAGCACGCGGCCGTCGGGCGCGCCGAGCGTGCGCGCCGCAGGATCGAGCCGCAGGTCGCCCGCGCCGACGACGCAGGGCAGCCCGAGGCCGCGGGCGATCACCGCGGCATGGCTGGTCATGCCGCCGCGCACCGTCAGCACCCCGCGCGCCGATTGCATCCCGCGGATGTCCTCGGGGCTGGTCTCGAGGCGCACGAGGATCGAGGGTTCGTCCTGCGCCGCAGCCGCCTGCGCGGCCTCCGCCGTGAAGACGATCCGACCGGTCGCCGCACCGGGACTCGCGCCGAGGCCGGTGCAGAAGACGTCGCGCGCCGCACCCGGGTCGATCTGGGGATGCAGGTGCTCCACGAGATTGCGCGGCTCGATCCGCAGAAGCGCGTCGGCGCGCGAGATCGCCCCCAGATGCACCAGATCGACGGCGATACGCACCGCGGCCCGCGCGTTGCGCCGCGCCGGCACCGCGTCGAGGATCGCGACATGGCCGGCGCGCAGGGTGAAGTCGAATTCGTACGCCTCGCCGAGCCCGAGTGCCGCGCGCTGTGCCGCGTCCTCGAGCTCCGCCAGCGCCTCGGGACAGAGCGCATCGAGCGTGCGCGGTCCCGCCTCGTCGGCGAGTGAGCCCGCGGCCGCAGGTCCCCGCGGCACGAACCGCCCCATCGCGGTCGGCGCGCCGGTGCGGTCGTCTACGAAGCGGATCTGGCCGTGGCCGCAGAGGCCCGGCCCCTCCCCCGGCACCAGCGTCTGGACCACGAGCCCCAGGCCCCCGTCCTGCGGCGCGCCCTTGGCCTGGCGCAGGATGCGCGCCGAGGCGGCGTTCCAGGCGCCGGCCATCGCCCGCGCGGCACCGGCCAACTGAGCCTCCGGGTCGTCGGGGAACGGCTGCTCCGCCCGCTCGGCGAAGAGCTTCCGCATCGCGTCGAGCAGAGCGTCGAAGGCGGATGGATCGAGCCCCGCCATCGTCGCCGCGCCCGCCTCCTGCAGCGCGGCCCTGGTCAGCGCCTCGAACTCCTCGGGCTCCAGCCCATGCACCGCGAGCGCGTAGGTGGGG
>JBBQRM010000240.1:0-5102 GCA_038214855.1 Rhodobacterales bacterium
GTCGCCGGAGAGGACATAGGCGCGCATCAGCAGGAGCCCCACAATGCCCACCGCGCCCGGCGGCCCGGCGATGTCGCGCGGGTCGGTGGCGATGCGGCCCGCGAGGTCGGGGTGATAGAGGCCGGTCTCCGGATATTCCACCGGCGCCGGCGCCTCGAGCGCCGCCGCCGGTCGGTTCCGGGCGTAGCGGCCGACGAGGAAGGCCACCATCGCCTCGACATTGTCGTCGGAGCCCGCGAGCCAGTATTGCATGCACAGGAAGTACGCGCGCAGGTCCTGGGCCTTCCCGGGGATGTAGCGCAGGATCCGCGGCAGCCGGCGCAGCATCGACATCTGCTTCGCGCCCGATGAGCCGCCGGACTTCTTTGAGCCGCGGAGCCGCTTCATCAGCGCCATCATGCCGGTGGCGGGCTTGCCCATGTCGAGCTGCCCGAGCCGGGTCAGCCGCACCACCTCGGAGGCTGAGATGCAGGCGAGCATCGCATCGCAATGCGGGCGGCGGGCCTCGAGATCGGGCAGGATCGCGCGAACGTGTTCGTCGAGGAACAGCATGGTGGCGACGATGATGTCGCCCTCCGCCACCGCGGCCTTCGCGCGGGCGAGCGCCGCGCCGTCCTCGGCCCATTCCGCGGCGGCATGGACGCTGAGGCTGAGGCCGGGGACGCTGCGGGCGAGCCGTGCCTCGGCCCGCGCCGCGGGTCCTGCGACATGAGCGTCGAGCGTCAGGATCACCACTCGGACGCCCTCCGGCGCCGGGGCGGCCTCGGCAATCTCAGCGCGCATAATGGGCTTTTGCATCGTAGAGCGTCTCGATCGAAATGATGGCGACCCCGCGGTCGCCGGCGAAGGCCTCGGTGTTGCGCCGGGCCTTGCCGCGCACGAAGAACGGTATCTTGCGAAGCTCACGCTCGGCATCCGCATCCCAGCGGATCGCCTCCGAAGCGGGGGGATCGGCCTCGGGGGGCATCGAACCCCCCTCGGCCGGCGGCTGCGGAGCAGCCGCGGCAACGGCTGCGAGGTGGCTGGGACCGGCGGCGTCGTGGAACTCGAAATCCTCACGGAACATGTGCAAGAGATGCTCCACGAGCCCCAGCACCAGCGGGTGGATCCGCGTGTCGAAGAGCACGGTGGCGCCCTCGAAGCCCATGACGGGGGCGTAGCGGGCGGGGAAGTCCTGAACATGCACCGGGGCGGAGATCACCGCGCAGGGAATGCCAAAGCGCTTGGCGATGTGGCGCTCCATCTGGGTGCCGAGGATGAGCTCCGGTTGGACCGTCTCGATCGCCGCCTCGACCTCGAGATAGTCGTCGGTGATCAGCGCCTCGAGACCCAGCGCCCGAGCGGCGGCGCGGACGGGGCGGGCGAACTCGCGGTTGTAGGCGCCGAGCCCCACCACTTCGAAGCCCATCTCCTCGCGCGCGACCCGCGCCAGCGCCAGCGCATGGGTGGCGTCGCCGAAGACGAAGACGCGCTTGCCCGTGAGGTAGGTCGAATCGACCGAGGAAGTCCACCACGGCAGGCGCAGGTCCGACTCGTCGGCCTCGAGCGGCCGCCCGACGATCTCGGCCACCTCGGCGACGAAGTCGCGGGTGGCGCCGACGCCGATCGGCACGGTTCGAGTGTACTTCTGGCCGTGGGTCTGCTCGAGCCAGCGGCAGGCGGGCTCGGCGGTCTCGGGATAAAGCATCACGTTGAACTCGGCGGCGGCCCGCCGCTCGAGATCCCGGGGCGTGGCGCCGAGCGGGGCCGCGACGTTGACGCCGACGCCGAGACCGCCGAGCAGTCGCGTGATCTCCGTCACGTCGTCGCGGTGGCGGAAGCCGAGCGCGGTGGCGCCGAGCAGGTTGCAGGTGAGCTGCGGCGTCGGTGCGCACGGACCGGCCAATCGGCGCACCAGCTGGAAGAATGTCTCCGCCGCACCGAAGCTCTCCTTGCGCTGGTAGCTCGGCAGATCGAGCGCGATCACCGGCACCGGCAGGTCAAGGCTTTCGGCGAGGCCGCCCGGGTCGTCCTGGATAAGCTCGGCGGTGCAGGAAGCGCCCACGATCATTGCCTGCGGCTGGAAGCGGGCGTAGGCGTCGCGGGCGGCGGCCTTGAACAACTCGGCGGTGTCGGAACCGAGGTCGCGGGCCTGGAAGGTGGTATAAGTGACCGGCGGCCGGCGGTCGCGCCGCTCGATCATGGTGAACAACAGGTCCGCATAGGTGTCACCCTGCGGTGCGTGCAGCACGTAGTGGAGCCCGCGCATCCCCGTCGCCACGCGCATCGCACCGACATGCGGCGGGCCTTCGTAGGTCCAGACGGTGAGCTTCATGCGCGCACCTCGCAGCCGTGGCCGGTCCGGCCCGCGCCGGACCCGGCCGAGGGGGGCTCGATGCCCCCCGAAGCCGTCCCCCCAAGGGACGCGAGCGCCCGGCGCCGGCGCAGTGGCCGGGCGAAGAGGGCGGCGAGGTCGCCCGCCTGCTCGTAGCCATGGACCGGGGTGAAGACGAGCTCGATCGCCCATTTCGTCGCCAGCCCTTCGGCCTCCAGCGGGTTGGCGAGGCCGAGGCCGCAGACCGTCAGGTCCGGTCGGGCGGCGCGGCAACGGTCGAGCTGGCGATCGACGTCCTGGCCCTCGGAGAGCTGGACACCCGCCGGCAGCAGCGCGAGGTCGGGCGCGAGATGCCCCCGGTGGAGGTAGGGCGTGCCGACCTCGAGCGGGACCATGCCGCATTCGCGCGCGAGAAAGCGCGCGAGCGGCACTTCGAGCTGGCTGTCGGGGAAGAAGAACACCGACCGGCCGCGCAGGATCTCGGCCGCCGCCGCCACCGCCTTCGCCGCACGGGCGCGGGGAGCGGCAGTGACCGTCGCGAATCGCTCCGCGGACACGCCCAAGGCGTCGGCGGCGGCGCGCAGCCAGGCGGTGGTCCCCTCTTCGCCGAACGGGAAAGGCGCCGCCAGATGGACGGCCCCGCGCGGCTTGAGCGCCGCCGCGGTGTCGCCGAGGAAGGGCTGCGCCAGCAGGAACCGCGTCTCCGGGCCGACGCCCGGCGCCTCGGCGGACCGGCGCGCCGGCAGGCAGCGCACGGGGCCGATCCCGAGCGCCTCCATCAGCCGCAGCATCTGGTCCTCGACTACGTCCGGAAGCGCTCCGACGATCATGAGCTCGCGCGCCTCCGCCCGCGGCAGCCCCGGAACCATCGCCGCGAGGCAGGCGTCCTCGCCCTGGGTGAAGGTCGTCTCGATGCCCGACCCTGAATAGCTCAGCACCCGGACATGCGGCGCGTGCCGCGCGCTCAACCGCTCGGCGGCCCGCGACAGGTCGAGTTTGATCACCTCCGACGGACAGGAGCCGACCAGGAACAGCTGGCGGATGTCGGGGCGGCGGGCGAGCAGGCGCCCGACCTCGCGGTCGATCTCGTCCTGCGCGTCGGCGAGGCCGGCGAGGTCCTTCTCCTCCATGATCGCGGTGCCGAAGCGCGGCTCGGCGAAGATCATCACCCCCGCCGCCGACTGCAACAGATGCGCGCAGGTGCGCGAGCCCACGACGAGAAAGAACGCGTCCTGCATCTTGCGATGCAGCCAGACGATCCCGGTCAGGCCACAGAACACTTCGCGCTGGCCGCGCTCGCGCAGCACCGGCGCATCGAGGCAGCCGCGCGCAGCCTGGGCCTCGAACGGCTTGTTCATGCCGTCACCCCTCCGGCGGGCGCGCCCGCCCCGGCTTGGAGCCGTGCCGCGCGCAACTTGAGCACGAACTGCGCCGCGTTGATCGCATAGGTGGCATAGGCCGCGAGCGCGAGCAGCATCAGCGCCTGCGACCCGAGGCCTCGGGTCGCCAGCGCGACCAGATAGGCGGTGTGGAGCGCGATCACCACCATGCTGACCGCGTCCTCCCAGAAGAAGGCGGGCGCGAAGAGCCAGCGCCCGAAGACCGCCTTCTCCCAGATCGCGCCGGTGACCATGATCAGATAGAGCACGAGAGTTTTGGCCACCACGGAGAGAGTGGCGAGCCCGTAGCCTTCGGCGGTGACAAGATAGCGCAGCACCAGCGACAGGCTGATCAGGAACACGACGAACTGGAGCGGCGCGAGCACGCCCTGGACCAGTGTCCAGATCGAAGCGTCGCGCCGCCGCCGCTCCGCCGGAGTATAAAGACCGGGGCCTGTCGCGGCTCTGCAAATCTGTCGGGTCACGGCGCCCCTCGCCCTGCGGGTTTTCTGTCAACGACACTAGCGTGGGCATTTTCGACCTGTCAACTTAAACTTACAGATTGCATGCGCGTCCGGGTGCCCACATGCCGCTCTCGGCGCGATCGGTCCTTAAATGCATGGGGTTGGCCGGACCCTGAGTTTACGAAAGATCAGAGGCGGGAATTATTCGAGCCTGTCAATTGGATTTGACATGGGCGCGCGTGCATGGTCTGCTGCGGGTGCGGCTCGGCGAGTCCTACGGGGCGGCTCACCGGCCCACGGCCTTCCGAAACGGGAGAGACGCGAGATGCTCGAGACCGGCAGGATCCCGCTGGAGACGGCCGATCCGGTGCGGCTTGCCCTGTCCCCGATGTTGATTACGCAGACGTTGGAGAACCTCATGTCCGAGCGATGCGCCGCGGGCGGCACGAGCTTCGCCATCGAAGAGTTTTGCAGGGCGCTGACAGGGGACACGCAGGGGCTGGGGCACGCGCTGGTCGATCGGCTGCTCGACTGCGGCGTCGGGGTCGACTCGTTCTATGAGACCTATATACCCCGCGCTGCTGCGCGGCTGGGCGAGATGTGGCTCGAGGACACGCTGAGCTTTGCCGGAGTCACGCTCGGCATGGCGCGGCTGACCGAAGTGTTCCGCAGGTTGAGTCCAGTCTTTCTCAAGACCCGCACGACGCCGGCGCGGTCGCGTCGTGCGCTCTTCGCGCTGGCGCCCGGCGAGACCCACGCCCTGGGCGTGGTGATGGCGGCGGACCATTTCCAGCGGCACGGCTGGGCGGTGCGGGTGGAGCTGCGCGCCACCCCCCAGACGCTGGAGCAGATCGCGGGCGCGCAGGAGTTCGACCTGATCGGCCTGTCCGCCGGCGCCCGGCGATCGATCCCTGCCGTGACGCACACGGTTTCGACGCTGCGGCG
>JBBQRM010000241.1:0-5100 GCA_038214855.1 Rhodobacterales bacterium
GCGAGCACGCACCCTACTTGCTGCGAAGAAGGAGGCGAGCGGGAAGCGGAAGGAGGGGTAAGGCGGAGTGGCGGCGGCGGGGGACCGGGGTTCGAGCGGCCTACCGAGGTCCGAATGGCGGATAAGGTCCGCCCTACACACGCTACTTGCTTATTTACCTGCCTCGTGCGGAATGTGTTAATGCAGATTGTGCGCCGCCAATACGCAATGAATGTCGGGACATGAAATGGCGTTGATCGATATTTCGATTGATGGCCGGCCAGCGGCGCTGCTGCTCCAAGCGATATTCCACACGTTGGGATACGACCCAGCCTCGCATAAACTTGTAACCGATGCTAGAGCGAGACGTGATGCGGCGAGGATCGATGCTCAAGGAAAAGTTGAGCTGGAAAAGTTTGAGCGCCGACTTCGCTCGGATTTCGGGTCTCCGTCGGATTGGCACAATGTCGAAAGCACTATATCAGGTGCAATTCCGCACCTCAACGCCGACGCGCGGGCCGACCAGATAGAACCAGACAAACTTAGATTCCTTTTAGAAAAAATCAAAGTAGTTTCGCAGGACGAAATGCAGGCGCTCTGGGCAAGGATCTTGGCTGGAGAGGCTAACCGGCCCGGAGCCTTCTCGAAAAGAGCAATCGAGTTCGTCTCCGTGATGGATCGATATGATGCTGATTCTTTTACCAAACTGTGCTCGTTCTGCCTCGGGTCAAGGCAGGAAACCGTGGTGACCACATATCAAGCGGAGAACATATACTTACAAAATGGGGTGACACGGGAGATCGTTTCGCACCTCGCGTCGATAGGCCTACTAGGTCGAGCTGGAATTTTGGGATTTGGAGTAAAGGGGGCTGCGGGAAAGCAGTTCATTTTTGAGTATTTCGGGACGAAGTATGCGTTTATTGCGGGAAGTGACCTTCGATACGGAGATTTTGAGCTGACGAAAGTAGCAAAGGAGTTAGCCCCAATTAGCGGAGCCAAACCAATTCCCGAATTTCCTCAATATATGGTCAGCAAGTGGAGCGGTAAGGCAGACGACTAGGAGGGGCTCTATTGCTTCTCTCTCGGCGGATCGGTCAGCCGGCATCTTCGATGCGTTTATGAAGGTAGCCTGCGGAATATCCACCCTCCCGAACTGGTAAATCTTCTTCTTGCGGCCTTCTGCTTCTTCAGGAGCTTGCGTTTGAGGGTGGCGTCGCCGCTGTAGCATTTGGCGATGACGTCCGCGCGTAGGGCCGAGAACGTCTCGCAGGCGATGATGCGGCCAAGCACCACCTCAGGCTACCTTCACCTCGCCTTGCGCCCCGCTCAGCTGGTTTACGAAAACCAGCTTGCCGTCGTCGCCTTCGGTCAACTGCGCATTGGCGTTCAGGAGTTCGATGCCGCAGACCGCGCCCGTCGCGTCGATGTCGACGCGGAAGTCGGAGGTGAGCTCGATGGTCTCCACCTCGCCGCGGGTCTCGCGGAGGCGGAGGTAGGCGGCGTTCACGCGCGGGTCGTAGGAGAGCTTCATGCGGGCGGCCCTTCAGAAGAACTTGACGAGGATCGTGATGACGAGCCAGTCGTCGTCCTCGCGGACAGGATAGACGTCGAGCTGCCTGGTGTCGAACGTCCTGTCGCGCCAGGCTAAGGGGCCGGGGAAGTTGCGGCGGAAGGCGGTGCGGCCGTGGTTGGCGGTGCGGCCTGCGATACCGGGCGAGGTGGTGGAGGGGACAGGATTCGAACCTGTGTAGGGTTTCCCCGACGGAGTTACAGTCCGTTGCATTTGACCGCTCTGCCACCCCTCCACGGCGCGGCGAGAGCGCAGTAGGACAGTCGCGCCGGTGCCGTCAACCGCAAATGCCGGGAACCTCCGGTGTCCCGCCCCTTGCACGCGCGGGGCCTCGCGTGGTTTCGTCGCGAGGTGCGCGGGAGGTACATCGGGGATGACGACGAAGCCCGCCTGGGCGATCGAGAAGGAGCGGGCCCGCAGGGCGGCGCCCGAGGCGGGCCTGTGGCTTTTCGGCCTGCACGCGGTACGCGACGCGCTCGCCAACCCGGCGCGCGTGCGGCGTACGTTGGTGGTCACGCGCAATGCCGCCGAAAGGCTCGGCCCCGAGATCGCCGCGAGCGGCATGGTGCCGCGGGTGGTCGATGCCCGCCGGTTCGACGCCCCGCTCGATCCGCAATCGGTGCATCAGGGGGCGGCGCTCGAGGTGGCACCGCTCGCCTGGGGCTCGGTCTCGGAGGTCTGCGCGCCGCGGGGAGAGGCGCCGGTGGTGCTGCTGCTCGACCGGGTCAGCGATCCGCACAACGCCGGCGCGGTGCTGCGCTCGGCGGAGGTCTTCGGCGCCCGGGCTGTGATCGCCCCGCACCGGCATTCCGCGCCCGAGACCGGGGCACTGGCCAAGGCCGCCTCGGGGGCGCTGGAGCGCCAGCCGTATCTGCGGGTGCCCAACCTCGCGGCGGCGATGGGGGTGCTGCGCGACATGGGCTATGGGCTGATCGGGCTCGACGGGGCGGCCGAGACGCCGCTGGCGGACGCGCTGGCGGCGCACGCGGGGGGACCGCTCGGCCTCGTGCTCGGCGCCGAGGGGCCGGGGATGCGCGAGCTGACGACGAAGCTATGCGACGCGCTGGCGCGCATCCCGGCGGCGGGGGCGCATGGGTCGCTGAACGTATCGAACGCCGCCGCGGTGGCGCTCTATGCCGCGGCGGAGCGGGGGGTGGGGTGATGCGATCACATTTGCTTGCAGTCCCTACCGGAGCGGGCTCGCGCGGCCCACATGTGCAGGGAAGCAGATGGCTCGGAACGGCCCTGCTTCCTTTCACTGTCCCTCGTTCCCACTCGGCGTCCGGATACCTTCCGGGCGTCTTTTTTTTGCCCGCATGATCCCGCGTCCCTCCGATGCCGAGCTCGGGTCGATCCTGGCGTCGGTGCGGACGATCGCCTGCGTGGGGGTGTCGCGGAACCCGGTGCGGCCGTCGTTCTATGTGGCGCGGTACCTGGGGCTCAGGGGGTATCGGGTGATCCCGGTCAACCCGGCCTATGCCGGCGAGACGCTGTTGGGGGAGCGGGTTGTGGGCTCGCTGGCGGAAATTCCGGCGGAGGTGGGGCCGGTGGAGATGGTGGACGTCTTCCGCCGCTCGGATCAGGCAGGCGCGGTGGTGGACGCGGCGCTGGAGCATCTGCTGGGGCGAGGGCTTTCGGTGATCTGGATGCAGATCGGCGTGGTGGACGCGGCCGCGGCGGCGCGGGCCGAGGCGCGGGGAGTCAGGGTGGTGATGGATCGCTGCCCGAAGATCGAGTATCAGCGGCTGCACGGGGAGCTGAGGATGGGCGGGTTCAACACCGGGCGGATCTCGTCGAAGCTGTGAGAGGGGTCCTGCTCGCACCTGCTCAAGCTTGAGCCAATCGGCAAGTAACTGATATAAATTACGATTTTGGATGTCATTTACCACATGGAAAGGATTTGGGGATGCCCTAAACCCGCTCCCCCGTCTCGAGCCGGCGCAGGATCGCGGCGGCAGAGCCGAGGGCGGCGGTGCGCTTCTCCTCCGCCATCCGGTCCCAGCTGCGATACATCTGCGCCATGCGCGGATTGGCTTTGAAACGCTCGCGGTGGCGGATCAGGAAATCCCAGTAGAGCGGGTTGAACGGACAGGCGCCCTCGCCCGACTTGCGCCTGACGTCGTAGCGGCAGGCGCCGCAATAGTCCGACATCCGGTCGATGTAGGCGCCCGAAGCCGCGTAGGGCTTGGAGCCGACGAGGCCGCCGTCGGCGAACTGGCTCATGCCGATGACATTGGGCGCCTCGACCCATTCGTAGGCGTCGGCATAGACCTCGAGATACCATTGATGCACCTGGTGCGGGTCGGCACCCATCAGCAGCGCGAAATTGCCGGTGACCATCAGCCGCTGGATGTGGTGGGCATAGGCCTCGTCCACGGTCTGGCGCACGACTTCGGCGACACAGGCCATGTCGGTCTCGGCGCTCCAGTAGAAGCCGGGGAGGTCGCGGGTGGCGCCGAGGGCGTTGCGCGCGGTGTAGTCGGGGCCGGCGAGATCGTAGATGCCGCGCATGAACTCGCGCCAGCCGAGGATCTGGCGGATGAAGCCCTCTACGGCGTTGAGCGGCGCGCGGCCGGCGCGATATTCGGCCTCGGCGCGGCGGCAGAGATCGAGCGCGTCGAGCAGGCCGGCGTTGAGGTAGATCGAGATCACCGCGTGGTAGAGGAAGCCCTCGCCGCGCAGCATCGCGTCCTGGAAATCGCCAAAGCGTGGCAGCGTGTCGGTGAGGAACGCCTGCGCCGCGGCATCGGCGCCCGCGGCGTCCGTCGCGAACCAGAACGGGCGCAGCCGACCGATGTTGTCCGGGAACCGCGCCTCGACCATCGCGAGCACCGCCTCGGTGGTGGCACAGGGCGCGAAGCGCATCGGGCGGGGCATCAGCAGGTCGGGCCGGGCCGGCTTGCGGTTGTCGCGGTCGTAGTTCCACTTGCCGCCCGAGGGCTTGCCTGCGTCCATCAAGAGGCCGGTCTTGCGGCGCATCGCGCGGTAGAAGAACTCCATCGTCAGCGCCTTGCGGCCTTCGGCCCAGGCGGCGAACTCGGCCGGCCGGGCGATGAAGCGCTCGTCGGGCAGCACGTTCATCGTCAGCGGGCAGTCGTCGAGGGCTGCGCGCAGCCGCCATTCGCCGCAGCGGGTTGCGAGGACTTGCGTGGCGCCGACCTCGGCGGCGCGGCGGAGAAGCTCGCCGGGGATCGAGGCGGCGGTGTCGGGGTCGTCGAGCCGGCCGTAGGCGACGCGCCAGCCGTCCGCGCGGAGGCGGTCGGCGAATTTGCGCATGGCGGCAAAGACAAAGGCGATTTTCTTGACATGGTGGTCCACGTAGGACGCCTCGGCCGCGACCTCGGCCATCACCACGATGTCGCGGGCTTTGTCGGCGGCGCCAAGCGCGCTGAGCGATGGGGTGAACTGGTCGCCGAGCACCAGCACGAGGCGCGGTTCTACCACGGCACGCGGCTCCCGTCCCAGGCGAAGAAGCCGCCGCTGTGGGCGGGGGCGAGCCCGTCGAGCACCGCGAGCAGGTTCCCCGCCGCCGTCTCGGGCGGCACCGCGGG
>JBBQRM010000242.1:0-5087 GCA_038214855.1 Rhodobacterales bacterium
GGCGAGAGCCACATGGCCGGCTCCAGCCTGCACGTCGACCGCTCCTCCCGGCGCCGAGACCCCGCATGCCCAAGTCGACGCACCCTACGGTCAGCATCGCGGGACCTCAGGTGCCCGAATTGCCCAGAACCCTCGCCGACACAGGATTCGATGAATACCCCGGGTTGAAAGGTCGGCACGGCCCCGCACGTAAACAGCTTCGAGCTCGGCCAGCACGGCCGCTATCGCACCAACGTCTGGCAGTACCGTGGCGTGAACACGCTGCGGGCCGGGCGCATGGAGGAGCTGGCGCTGCATCCCACTGTCAAGCCGGTGCAGATGATCGCCGACGCGATCCGCGACGTCTCGGGACGCGGGGAGATCGTGCTCGACCTCTTCGCCGGATCGGGCTCGACGGTGATCGCCGCGCACAAGACCGGGCGTCGGGCCTATCTGTGCGAACTCGACCCGGTGTATTGCGATCGCATCCTGCGGCGGTGGGAAGCCTATGCCAGGGATGAGGCCGAGCAGGTCGTCTGCGGCTTCGGCGGCCCAGAGGCTGTGCGCCTCAGGGCTGCCGAATGAGCGGCCGGAAGAAGTCTCGGGAAGGAAGTGCGCTCACCACCCTGCCGGCGCCCTCCAGCTACTCGGTCGGCTATGCTAAGCCGCCGGAGCACACGCGCTTCCAGAAGGGCCGCTCGGGCAACCCGAAGGGCCGGCCGAAAGGCGCGAAGAACAAGCTGCCCCAGCTGAACGAAGAGCGGATGAAGTCGATCCTGCTCGAGGAGGCCTATCGCACGATCAGCGTTCGGGACGGCGAAAAGAACGTGACCGTGCCGATGGCGCAGGCCATTATCCGCTCGCTCGCGGTGAACGCGGTGAAGGGGCAGCACCGGGCACAGCGGCTCTTCTCGGAACTGCTCACCATGACCGAGCGGCAGAACAAGTCCCTGCATGACGAATGGATAGAAACGGCGATCACCTACAAGGTGGAATGGGAGAGGGAACTTACCCGCCGCGCCTCCATGGGCATCACCGGCCCCGAGCCGCTGCCGCATCCCGACCACGTCGTCATCGATCTGCGTCGGGGGACGGCCAACATCATCGGACCTGCGACGAAGGAGGAGAAAGCCGAGTACGACATGTGGTTGGAGCGCAAGCGCATATTCGAGGAAGAGCTTGTCGAGCTGAGCGAGAATCTCGCAGGTGAGACCGATGAGGCGATGCGAGCTGTTCTGCAGACCGAGATCGAGAGGACAAACCGGGTGCTCGACATCATCCGAAGGGGAATCCCGGATTGACGGAGATGTATGCACGAGTTCGGCATCGAGAGCCTGTTGAAGGCGGCCGCTTACGCGAGGGTCAGTTTGCGTTTCCGTCCGGGGAGTGGACCGGGGTGTCGGCGGCGCGCCTGGAAGGCTGCGGGGCCGCGCGGTCGGGCGCCGTCGCGAGATCGGTCACGTCGTGGAAATCGTAGAGGCTGGAATCGCCGGAGAATGCGATCACCCGGTCGGGCAAGCGCTCGAAATCCGCCCCGAAGAGCGCGTTGAACAACATCCGATAGCTGTTGACCGGAGTAATGGCGGGCGAGAGTGTGGAATAGTCGCCGTCCGGAAAAAAATATGAGTTGAGGATCGAGGTCTTGATGGCAAGCTCGTCCGGCGTCGCCTCCTGCCAGGGCACGCGATAATTGCGATCGGGGAAGGGGCCCTCGTCGGCCTGGACAAGGATAGCGGGGGCACCGCGCGTGCCCTCCTGCAGCGCCGGAACGAGTTCCTTGATGATGTGCGCGGCGTATTCCACTTGGTCGATATAGCCTTGCGACTCGCCGCGTTCGGCCTGCTCGGGGCGGGTCAGGCAGCTTCCGTCCGAGGTGAAGGCGTATGGGCCGTGCGGTACGAGGATGTGCACGAAAGCATAGATCGGCTCGGGGCGCGGATCGGAGGCGAGCGCCTTGATCCTTTCCACCTGCCGCCCGACACGGTGACACTGGGCGTTGTCCCAGTCGAGGCGGCGGGTGAAATTGCCCGGTGGCAGAAGGTGCAGCGCTGGCCTCAGCGCGGTGCGGCGCAGGTAGATCATGTTGAATTCGCTGAAACCGAAAGCATGGTTCTCGTCAGCCACCGGATTGTCGTAGGTCCCGACCCACCAAGCGCCGAACTGGATCTGGTCGTAGCCGCGGGCGCGCAGGAAGCGACCCGCCCGGTGGTCGTCCAGCATGTCGAAGATCGGGCGCCAGTCGCGGCCGCCAAGCCCTTCGGCCTCGCCCAGGAAATCGAGATAGTCGAGGTGGAAGGTCGAGGCGAGCGAATGGCCGGTCTTGAGGTAGTTGGAATGGCTCAAGGGGGCGACGTAGAAGCCGCGATCTTCGAGGAAGGCGTTGATGCCGGTCTCGATGCCATACTCCCGCGCGAGCATCGCCTCCGAGCCGAAACGATCGAAAATGAAATGGTAGATGTCCGGAGAGGGGGTCCCTTCGCCCGCGGGCGCGCCTTGTGCGATCTGCCCCATGCCGGCGGCGGCTTCGTCCGGATCATAGAGGCTGCGCGCGGCGCGCTCCTGCCAGGCATAGGCGCCAGCCTCCCAGAGCGGGAAGGCGAGCATGACGAGCGAGACGCCGGTGAGCAGCAGATGCAGTGTGGGCATGGCGCGGCGCAAGAGATGGCAGGCGAGGGTGAGCAGGCCGAGGAGGAGGATGGCCGCGGGCAGGGCGCGCGTCATGGTGTAGTCTCCGCCGAGGCTCGCGTTCAGCCGGTCAAAGAGTTGCGAGTAATAAAGCGCGCCTACGACCCAGAGGCTTGCGATCACGGTCGTGCCCGCGTCGAGCCGCCGGCGTGCGGCCGCCACGAGGGCCGTGACCAAAGCCGCAAATGCAGCGGTGCCCAGAAGCGCATGGACCACGTCCCGCGCCGAGGTCTGGTCGAGATTGCTCGCCATCAGCGCCAGCACGCTCGCCGCGGCGAAGAAGAACGGCGAGAGCGGCCAGAGAAGACCGGCCCGCCTGTGTGGCGGCATATTTCCGTGAGCCATCGGAGGCAGTATCCTAACGTGCGCGCGCCACCCCGCGCGCTGACGGCCAGTCTTGCACCGTTTCATCGGGCCCGGCCAGTACGGGCTTGGCGGAAATGCGCCACTTTCGTGACGGAACGATGGCAATTCCGTGACGTTGTACGATATATTTTGAGCATGGGTGAAGCGTTCTCAACGCATGACGACAGGTGGGTGCACATGAAACGAAAAATCGGAACGCTGTCGGGCATCTCGGTGCTGACGCTCTATCTCTATGGCCTCTCGGCCGCCCCGGCGCTGGCCTATCTCGATGCCGGCACCGGCAGTATGATCCTGCAGATGCTGCTCGGCGGCTTCGCCGGACTCGCCATGGTGGGCAAGCTCTACTGGCACCGGATTCTGGTGATGCTACGCATACGACCCGACGTTCCGGCAGTGAGCGAAGAGGCTCTCTCCGCGCGCGCGGACATGCCGAACACTGACAGGTGAGCGCCGCGGTGGGGATCGAGGTTGTCGGTGCGGATGCACCGGCGGCCTCTGCACGTGTGGAGACGCCTGCGAATGGACCGGCGGTCGAGCCGGGTTCGTTCCGCGACCGCAACGGCACGGTGTTTTATCGCGACGGTCGGATCTTCCGCTCTTTGAGCGAGAATGCCAGAGCGAACTGGCAGCAGCTGAATGCGGCGCCGTTTTTCGTCGATGAACGCGGTCGCGGCCGCATCGTGGAAACCTGGATCCCCGAAGGAGAGGTGGCGCCGGAAGGTGCGGCGGGGCTTCTGGAGCACGCGTGCGTACCCTTCGTCTCCTACCCCTACGAATGGACCTTCGGCATGCTCAAGGATGCGGCCCTGCTGCATCTCGATCTGATGCGCGAGGCGCTGGACGCGGGTATGATCCTCAAGGATGCCTCGCCTTACAACGTGCAATGGCGGGGCGTGAACCCGGTCTTCATCGACATTCCCTCCTTCGAGCCGTTGAAGAAGGGCGCGCCTTGGGTAGGATACCGCCAATTCTGTGAGATGATGCTCTACCCCCTGATGCTGCAGGCCTACAAAGGCGTCGATTTCCGCCCGCTCCTGCGCGGGCGCATCGACGGGATCCGTGCGGAGGAAATGCGCAAGCTGATGTCCACCCGCGATCTCGCTCGAGGCGGCGTGCTGATGCATGTGGCGGCCCAGGCTGCATTGCAGCGGCGCTATTCGGGCAGCGGGCAAGACATGCGTGGCACGCTTGCCCAAGCCGGCTTCGACAAATCGCTGATCCTGCGCAACGTTGAAAAACTCACGGGGCTGATCTCGGGGCTGGAACTTGGAAAGGGGCAAACCGAATGGTCGGACTACGACCGCACCCACTCCTACGAGACCGCCGAGATGGAGCGCAAGGTCGCCTTCGTGCGCGCGGCCGCCTCCTCGCGGCACTGGCGCCTCGCCTGGGATCTGGGCTGCAACACCGGGACCTATTCGCGGGTGCTTCAGGACCATGCCGATCAGGTCGTGGCGATGGACGGCGACTGGATGGCCATCGAACATTTCTACCAGCGCGAGAAGGCGGGGGACGCGTCCCGGAAGATCCTGCCTCTGGTCGTCAACCTCTCCGACGCCTCGCCCAACCAAGGCTGGGGCGGGACCGAGCGCAAAGGGCTTGCCGAGCGCGGCCGGCCCGAGCTTACGCTCTGCCTCGCCCTCGTGCATCACATCGTCATCACCGCCAACATCCCTCTGGCCGCGTTCATGGACTGGCTGGCGGGGCTCGGCACATCGCTCGTCATCGAATGGGTGGGGCGCGAGGACGAGATGGTGCAGGCCCTCCTCGCCAACCGCGAGGACCAGTACGATGACTATCACCCCGAAACGTTCCGCGCGCTTCTCGAGGCACGGTTCGAGATCGCCGACGAGGCCCCGCTCAAGGGCGGCAGGCGGCATATCTACTTTGCCCGTCCACGGGAGTTAACCTTGGCGGGAGATGCGAGAGAGCGGGACAGCTTTGCATACCAGGGAGAACATTGTCGATGCGCGCTGGGGTAGTGTCTCGAATCTGGTGGAAATTCTTCGGCGGCGTTCTCCGAGCATCGGGATTTGGGTCTGATCAAGCCACGAGGT
>JBBQRM010000243.1:0-5075 GCA_038214855.1 Rhodobacterales bacterium
GCCTCGTCTTCGGCATGGGCTTCGGCGCGGTCTTTGCGCTGCTCCTCCAGTTCGCAGAGCCGCTCTATCTCGCGAGCGGACAGGAGCCGGCGCTTGCCGCGCGCGCGGCGCGGGTCACCGCGGTGCTCGGCCTCACCCTGCCCTTCGTCGCCGGCTACTACGTCAGCGCGTCGTTCCTGGAGGCGGTTCACCGGCCGGGCGTGGCGCTGGTGGCGGTGCTGATCGCCAACGCCGCCAATCTCGGGCTCAGCGTGGCGCTGGTGTTCGGGGCGGGGCCGCTGCCGGCCATGGGGGCTATGGGCTGCGCGCTCGCCACCGTCATCACCTTCGCCGCGCTCTTCGTCGGCACGACGCTCTACGTGACCCGGCTGTGGCCGGCGCGGCGGCGCTACGGGATCGGCATGCGTGCGGCGGCGATGGCGCCACCGGCGCTCGAGCAGGTGCGCATCGGTCTCGCCGCGGGGGTGGCACTGGGGCTCGAGGTCTCGGCCTTCTCGGCGATGACGCTGCTCGTGGGGCGGCTCGGGACGCTGGCGCTCGCGGCGCACGGGATCCTGTTCCAGTTCCTCGCGGTCACCTTCATGATCGCCTACGGCATCGCCGGCGCGACCCAGGTCCGCGTCGGCAACGCCTGGGGCCGCGGTGACCGGCGGGGGCTGGCGATGGCGGGCTGGACCGGGCTCGGGCTCGCGATGCTGCTGACCGGGCTCGCGACGCTCGTCTATGCGAGCTTCCCGCTGAGCGCACTCGGCGTCTTCACCGACGATCCCGCAGTGCTCGCGGCGGCGGCGCCGGTGATGATCTGGGTGGTGCTCGCGACGGTCTTCGACGGCGGGCAGACGGTGGTGGGGGGTGCCTGCCGCGGACGGGGCGACACCTGGGTGCCCACGTTGCTGCATTTCTCGAGCTACTGGCTGGTGATGGTGCCGGTGGCGGCGCTGCTGGTGTTTCGCGCCGGCCAGGGGCTCGCGGGCATCTACCAGGCGATCGGGATCGCGAGCGTCGTCTCGCTGAGCCTGCTCTCGCTGCGCTTCCTGTGGCTCAGCCGCGCAGCGCGGTGACCTCGATCTCGACCCGCATCTCCGGGCGCACGAGGCCGCTGACCACGGTGGTGTTCGCCGGCCGCACCTCGCCGAGCGCGGCGCGCAGGGCTGGCGCGATCGCTGGGTGGTCGCCCGCTTCGGCGAGGTAGATCACCGTGCGGACCACGTCGGTCATCGTGAAGCCGGCCTCGGCCAAGGCGCGGCCGATCGTGGCGAGGGCGTTCGCGGCCTGGGCGCCGACATCCTCGGGCATGGTCATCGTCGCGTAGTCGTAGCCGGTGGTGCCGGCCACGAAGCACCAGTCGCCCTGGACGACGGCGCGGCTGTAGGCGTATTCCGCCTCGAAGGGCGATCCGGTGGAGATCAGGCGGCGCATCGGCGGGCTCCTTCGGGTAAGTCGGGGAGGCGGGTCTCACGATGTCGCACCGTGCGACATGACACCGGCCTTTGAAAACATTCAAGAAAAATCAGCGTTTTTACACTCTGTTAAGGTTGCTGCACGCTTCGCGGCATCAATCCGCGGAGAACTCAGCGATCAATCCATCGACCACTGCCCGCTGCGCCTCGTGGGGCTCGAGTCCGTCATCGCGGGCGGCGGCGAAAGCCGCGCGCTGGCGCGTCGCCGATGTGCCCTCCGCCGCGATCCGGCGCAGGCCCATCAACTCGCGCTTGCAGCCCAGCGCCTCGGCATCCTCGCCGACGAGGTCGATCAGCTCGTCCACCAGATCGGCGAAGGGCGTGAGCCGGCTCGCGCCGTGATCGACGAGCTTGCCCTCGACCCCGTATCGCTGCGCCCGCCAGCGGTTCTCGCGGATCATCGTTGCCGGATAGAGGCGCCATTTCTGGTTGCGCGTGCGCAGCCGGTGCAGATAGCCGAGCAGCGACTGGTAGAGTGCCGCGACCGCGCCCGCGTCCTCGAGCCGCGAGCACACGTCGGTCACCCGCTGCTCCAGCGTCGGGAACTTGTCCGAGGGGCGGATGTCCCACCAGATCTTGGTCGCATCCTCGATGCAACCGGCCGCGACCAGATGGTCGACCAGCCGGCGGTATTCGGAGTGGCTCGCCATCGGGTCGGGCAGTCCGGTGCGCGGCAGCCCGTCCATCACCGTGAGCCGGTAGCTGGCGAGCCGCGTGTCCTCGCCCTCCCAGTAGGGCGACGAGCACGACAGCGCCAGCAGATGCGGCAGAAAATACGCGACCTGGTTCATCAGGTCGATCCTTTGGTCGCAATCCTCGATGCACACGTGGATGTGCATCCCGCAGATCGCGAGCCGTCGCGCCGGCAGGCCGATGTCGGACTTGAGCCCCTCGTAGCGCTCCTTGCGGGTGTGGTGCTGGTCGCGCCATCTCGCGAAGGGATGGGTCGAGGACGCGATCGCGGCATAGCCCTGGGCCTCGGCGGCCGCGGCCACCGTACGTCGCAGCGACTTCAGCTCGGCGATGGCGTCGCCGACGCTGCGGTGCGGGCGGGTGCCGACCTCGACCTGGCATTGCAGGAACTCGTTGCTGACCTGCTCGCCGAGCGCGTCGTGGCAGGCGGCGAAGAAGGCTTCGCCCGGCTCGGCGACGAGGTCGCGCGTCTTCCGGTCGACGACGAGGTATTCCTCCTCGATCCCCAGAGTGAAGCTCGGCCGATCCATCGCTCTCCCCGCAGACACGCCGCCACACTGCGCGCCCGGCGCGGCCGGGGTCAATCCGCCGCAAGGGGTGCGCCAAATTGTGAGCTTGCCGGACGCAAGGCTCGCCGTATGTTGCCATCTCGGGCGGTGGGTGGAACCCGTGCGGTCGCTTGTCGTTGATATCAGTCGAATTCAGGGATGGAACGCCAGATGATGAACAAGATGCTTGCCGCAGGCGCGATGGTCGCCTTCGGCCTCGGCGCCAGCGGCGCTTTCGCGCAGGACGCCGATATGGTCGCGGCCGGCGAGAAGGTCTTCAAGCGCTGCGCCGCCTGCCACATGGTCGGCGAGGGCGCCAAGAACCGGGTCGGACCGGAGCTGACCGACGTCATCGGCCGCACCGCCGGCACCGTCGAGGACTTCAAGTATTCCGATGCGATGATCGAGGCCGGCGCGAACGGCCTCGTCTGGGACCACGAGCAGCTCGCCGCCTATCTCGAGAACCCCAAGGGCATGGTGCCCGGCACCAAGATGGCCTTCGCCGGGCTGAAGAAGGAAGAGGACCGCGAGGCGGTCGTCGCCTACATCGAATCCCAGCAGGCCGGCTCCATGTGAGCCCTGCGGCCGCGGCCTTGCGCCGCGGCCATTTCCCTTGCCGGGGTTTTGGCGTATGGCGCGCTGTCATGAGCCTCAACCCTCCCGACCTGCGCCCCGATCGCGCCGCCGCCGCCCTGTGTCCCGCGCCGCACCGGCCGGGCCAGCCGCGGATCGGGATGGTCTCTCTCGGCTGCCCCAAGGCGCTGGTCGATGCCGAGCGCATCCTCACCCGGCTGCGCGCCGAGGGCTATGCGATCTCGCCGGATTATTCAGGCGCGGGGGCGGTGATCGTCAACACCTGCGGGTTTCTGGATTCCGCGCGCCTGGAGAGCCTGGAGGCGATCGGCGAGGCGCTGGCCGCGAACGGCAGGGTGATCGTCACCGGCTGCCTCGGCGCCGACGCGGCGCTGATCCGGGCCGAGCATCCCAGCGTTCTCGCCGTCACCGGCCCGCACCAGTACGAGGCGGTGGTCGATGCGGTGCACGTGGCGGTGCCGCCGGCGCCCGATCCGTTCGTGGACCTGCTGCCTGCCGCCGCCGTCAGCCTGACGCCGCGGCACTACAGCTATCTCAAGATTTCAGAGGGTTGCAATCACAAGTGCAGGTTCTGCATCATCCCTGACATGCGCGGCCGCCTCGTTTCGCGCCCCGCGGTCGCCGTGCTGCGCGAGGCCGAGCGGCTGGTGTCGGCGGGCGTGCGTGAGCTGTTGGTGATCAGCCAGGACACCTCGGCCTACGGGCTCGACCGGAGGCACCAGGCGGAGGTCTGGCAGGGGCGGGAAATCCGCGCCCACCTCACCGATCTGGCGCGCGAGCTCGGGAACCTCGGGGCGTGGGTTCGGCTGCACTACGTCTATCCCTACCCGCATGTGCGCGAGCTGATCCCGCTGATGGCGGACGGGCTGGTGCTGCCGTATCTCGACGTGCCGTTCCAGCACAGCCATCCTGACGTGCTGCGCCGGATGGCCCGGCCGGCGGCCGGGGCGCGAACGCTCGACGAGATCGGCCGCTGGCGCGACGCATGTCCCGAGCTCACGCTGCGCTCGACTTTCATCGTGGGTTTTCCCGGTGAGACCGAGGCGGAGTTCGCGCATCTGCTCGACTGGCTGGAGGCGGCGCAGCTCGACCGCGTCGGCTGCTTCAAGTACGAGAACGTCGCCGGCGCCCGCGCGGCTGCCCTGCCCGATCACGTGCCCGAGGCGGTCAAGCAGGAGCGCTGGGAGCGATTCATGGCGACGGCCCAGCGGATCAGCGCGGCCCGGCTCGCGGCGAAGGTCGGCCGGCGTCTTGCCGTCATCGTCGATGCGGTGGACACGGAGGCCGCAACCTGCCGCACCCAGGGCGATGCGCCCGAGATCGACGGCAACCTCTACATCGACGAAGGCTTCGAGCGGCTCGCGCCGGGCGAGATCGTGACGGTGGAGGTCGAGGAAGCCTCCGAGTACGACCTGTGGGGCCGTCTGGTCTGACGGCGCTCAGCTCAGCTCCCGCGCCAGGGCGAGCGCGCCATCGAGGGCGGTTCCGGCCGGAGGGTGCAGGCGGGCGCGCAGACGCTCCGGGAGCCGCGCAGCGAACACAGGGCCGAGGCCGCCCAGCAGGCAGAGCGGCAGGGAAGGCCCGGTGCCCAGCGCATCGATGCCGGCCGTGACCGCGGCGGTGGCCTCGGCGAGGATCGCCGTCGCGGCGGGATCTCCCGCCTCCGCCGCCGCGACCAGCCGCGGGACGGCTCGCGCGAAATCCGCGGGCGTGGCAGGGGCGGCCCAAAGCACCAGCGCCTCCGGACCGCCCGCCTCCTCCAGCACTGCCGTCAGCAGCG
>JBBQRM010000244.1:0-5072 GCA_038214855.1 Rhodobacterales bacterium
CTCCAGCGCCGCGAGCAGCGCCGCGACCTCCGGCCCCTCCAGCGCCGCGCGCGCCGGCCCCACATCCTCTCCCGTCGCGCGGTCGGCGTCCAGAGGCGCGACCGCCGCCCGCAGCACCGGCCTCAGCACGCGCCCCGCCCGCCCGAGCGCCGGAGGGGCGCGCAGGCTGGCGGCCTGCGCCGCCACCAGAGCCTCGATGGCGGCGAGCCAGGCCATGGGCTCGGCCTGCTCCTCGAGCTTGGCCACGGTCAGCATCGTCTGCGGCGCGATGTCCTCGACCATCTCCGAGACCGGCATCGCGTCGAGGCTCGCCGGCGTCGCGCGCAGTCGGATCTCGCCCAGAAGTGCGGCCACGGTCTTTTGCATCGGCACGAACCCCGCCGCGGCGCCGCCCACCGGCGACAGATACCGCAGCAGGCCCGACAGGTTCGGCGCCATCAGCTTGACCACCCGCTGCGCGCTCGCAGTCGCCACATGCACTTGGGCAATCGCAAGCGCATCGAAGGCAAGCGCGATGGCAGGCGTGTGGAAATTGGCGGTCGAGAACATTTCGGCACCCTCCCCCTCGCCGAGCACCACCGGGTTGTCGGCGGCGGCATCGAGCTCGATCCCCACCTCGCGCTCCGCCGCCTCGAGCGCGCCGAGCGCCGCGCCGAAGACCGGCGCGAGCGTGCGGAACGACAGCGCGTCCTGTATGGCGCGCGCAGCGCCGGGGCGCAGCAGCGCCGAGCCTTCGAGCGCCGCACGGCACCACGCCGCCGCCGCCACCTGCCCCGCCGCCGGCCGGAGCGCCTGGAGCCTCGCGTCGAAGATACCCGCGTTCATGCCGTAGCCCTCGCCCGCGAGGACCGCCACCGCCATCGCGCGCCGCAGTCCCGCCCGCGCGGCCCCCAGCGCCAGCGCCCCGCGCGCCACCGTCACCGCCGAGTGGTTGGCGAGCGCCAGCGCGTCCTTCGGCCCCAGCACCGCGGGCGCGAGCCCGGCAGCGGCCAGCGCCTCCGCCGCCGGAACCGGCGCGCCCGCGACCCAGATCTCGCCCGCGCCGATCAGGGCTGCACCCATCTGCGCGCCGAGCGCGAGATCCCCCGCCCCGATGGAGCCACGTGAGGCGATCACCGGCGCCATGCCGCGGCCGAGCATCGCGATCATCAGATCGAGCACCTGCGGCGACAGCCCCGCCGCGCCCTTCGAGGCGCCGATCACCCGCGCAAGCAGCGCCGCCCGACTGACCCTCTCCGGCAGCGGCGGTCCGACGCCCACAGTTCGCCCTGCGAGCATCTGCGCCTGGAATCCCGCCATCTCCTCGGGTGCGATCCGGTGGCCAAGGTTGCCGCCGAGCCCGGTGTTGAGCCCGTAGACCGGCGCCTCGCCCGCGGCGAAGACATCGACCACCGCGCGGGACGCCACCAACCGCGCGCGCAGGTGCTCGGCCAGCACCACCTCCACCGGCCCTTTCGAGGCCGCGACGAAGGCCGCTAGCCCCACCTGGCCGCCGTCGAGGACGAGCCGCATCAGTAGAACCGCAGCCGCTGGCCCATCCCTAGCGCCCGTGCCTTGGCGAGCATCGCATGGCCCAGCGCTACATCCGACAGCGACAGGCCGCGGTGCCAGAAGAGGATCGTCTCGTCCTCCCGCTCCCGGCCGGGCCGCGTCCCCGCCACGATCTCGCCGAGTTCGGCATGCAGGCTCGCAGCACTCAGCCGCCCGGTTTCGACATGCGCGCGCAGGCTTCCGAACTTGCCGCCCTTGCACTGGCCCCAGTCATCGACAACGACCTTCGCCATGATGTCGGTCAGGCTCAGCTCCACCGCGCTCATCGTCCCATAGGGGATCACCAGCGCCCCCTTCTTGATCCACTCGGTCTTCAGGAGCGGCGCGGGTTCCGGCAGCCGGCTCGCCTCGACCACCACGTCCGCCCCCTCGACGCAGGACCGCCAGTCAGGCGTCGCCACCACCTTCTTCCCCAGATCCGCCGACAGGCGCGCGGCAAAGGCGTCGCGGCTCTCGGGCCTGCGCGAATGCACCCGGATCTCCTCGAAGCCGCAGACCCGGTCGAGCAGCCGCACGTTCCAGTACGCCGTCCCCCGCGCCCCCACATGCCCCAGCACCCGCGCGGGCTTCGACGCCAGGTGTTTGGCCCCCAGCGCCGTCACCGCGCCGGTGCGCATATCGGTGAGCCCGGCCGCGTCGAGCACCGCGGTCGGCGCCCCGGTCTGCGGATCGAAGAGCGCGAGCAGCCCGTACTCCGACGGCCGACCGGACTTATAGTTGTCGACGAAGTCGCCCACGACCTTGACGCCCGCGCGCGCGATCTCGCCGCCGATCCACCCGCGCAGCACGTTGAAATGCCCGTCCGCGCCGGCGCGCGGCTCCAGATGCACCCGCGGCTCGATCGCCGTCTCGCCGCGGCCCTGCATGGCGAGGCCGGTCTCGGCGGCCGCGAGGATCTCGTCGTTGGTCAGTTCGAGCTCGGCAATGTCGAGCCGGTTGAGAAAGTCGATATAGACCGGTGGCCCGCCCATGCCCTAGCGCCCGGTGATCGCCGGAAACGCGACCAGCAGCCCCACGGCGAGGATCTGGATGGCGATGAACGGCAAGAGCGAGCGGAAGATGTCACCGAGCGAGATCTCCGGCGGCGCCACGCTCTTGAGATAGAACGCCGCCGGCCCGAACGGCGGCGACAGGAACGACACCTGCATGTTCATCGCGAAGACCACGCCGAACCAGATCGGATCGTACCCGAGCTCGATCACGATCGGCACGAAGATCGGCATGGTCAGGAGGGCTATTCCCACCCAGTCGAGAAACATCCCCAGCACGAACAGGATCAGCATCATGAAGAGGATGATCACCGTGGGATTGTCGGAGATGCCCGCGATCAGCGCCGCGACGAACTTGATCCCGCCCATCAGGTTGAACACGCCCACCAGCGCGCTCGCGCCGATGCCGATCCACACGATCATCCCGCAGGTCCCCAAGGTCTGAAGCGCCGCGGCGCGCAGCATGGTCCAGGTGAACTCGCCGCGCAGGACCGTCGACAGCAGCACGCCTGCCACCCCCACCGCCGAGGCCTCGGTCACCGAGGCGATGCCGCCGTAGATCGAGCCGAGAACGAAGAACACCACCAGGAGCGGCAGCACCACGCCCTTGAGCGAGGCCAGCTTCTCGCGCGCGGGCCGCGTGTCGGGCTCGGGCACGGGGGCGAGCGCGGGGTTGAGATAGCACCGCGCCAGCACGTAGATCACGTAGAAGCTCGCGAGCATGAACCCGGGGATGAACGCCGCGGTGAACAACTCGCCGATCGACACGTTCGCCGTCAGCCCGTAGATGATCAGCACGATCGACGGCGGCACCATCGTCCCGAGCGAGCCGCCGGCGCAGATTACCCCGATGGCGAGGTTGCGGTCGTAGCCCTGCCGCAGCATCTGCGGCAGCGCGAGCAGGCCCAGCAGCACGATCTCGCCACCGATGATCCCGCTCATCGCCGCCAGGATCACCGCGAGAAAGATCGTCTGCACCGCCACGGCACCGCGCAGCCGCCCGCCGACGAGCTTCATCGCCTCGAAGAGATCGCGCGCGATCCCCGAGCGGTCGAGCAGGGCCGCCATCAGCACGAACATCGGCACCGAGACGAAGACGAAGGAGGAGACGAAGGAATAGACCCGGCTGGTGATCAGCGGCACCGCCTGCGGCCCGAACCAACCCAGCGCGAAGACGAGCGCGACCAGCAGCGTCACGAAGGCGAGCGGGATGCCCACCAGCAGCAGCACCAGCAGCATCGCGAAGATCGCGAAGGTCGCGGTCTCGATGCCCATCGACTTGAAGCTGCCGAAGAAGTCGAGCGCCTCGATCATCGCTGCGGCGGCTCGGCGCGCGACCGCGCGTGGTTGACCGCCAGGATCAGGAACAGCACCGCCATCACGCCGAGCACGGCGAGCAGGAACAGCTTGAGAAGGGCCGGGTAGGCCGGGTTCCAGGCGCTGCCCGAGGTCTCGAGCCGGACGCTGCCGTCGGGCCGGAAGATCGCGCGCGCCACCATCACCCAGGCCGCCCAGGCGAAGAAACCGGAAGCGAGCATGCACACGATCGAGATGACCGCGTCTAACCACCGCTTCGCCGGCCCGGTTACCGCGTCGTAGAGGATCACCACCCGGATATGCTGGTCGCGCGCCGCGCAGTAGAGCCCGCCGTAGACGAAGGCGATCGCGCACAGGAACACCGTCGTCTCGTGCGCCCAGATCGTCGGCGCGTTGAAGACGTAGCGCAGCACGACCTCCTGGATCAGCACCAGCATCGAGACGAGGATGCCGAGCGCGAAGACGATGCCGCCGCGGTCGATCACCCTACCGAGCAAGCCAGCCTGCGCCAGCGTCGGCGGCTCGTCCGCCGCCGGCAGCCCGTGCGGACCCGTCCCCGTCTCGTCCTGCATCGCGCCCCCTCCGGCGGGATGCCGGTCCCCTGCGGGACCGGCACCGGTCGCGTCAGTTCAGAAGGTTGTTCTTCTCGAGATACGCCGTCAGCGCGTCGTAGACCTTCTGCGCGTTCTCCGAACGCGCGGCCACCTTCTCCCATTCGCCCCTGGCGATGGTGCGAAACTTGGCGCGCTCCTCGTCGGACCAGTCGTGCACGGTGATCTCGGGATTGGCCTTGGCCTCCTCGACCGCCGCCGCATCGCGCTCGGCGATGGTCGAGACCTCGGTCTGCGCGAATTCCTTCACTGATTCCTCGAACGCCGTCTGGATGTCCTCGGGCAGAGCATTCCACTTCTCGAGGTTCATCGACACCTCCAGCAGCGGCAGCGAGTGGAAGCCCGGGAATACCGGATGCGGCGCGATGTCGTTCAGCCCCTGCGCCTGGTTGGTCGAGAACGCCGAGAAATCAGCGGCATCGATCACGCCCTTGTCGAGCGAGGTGAAGACCTCCGAGGACGGCAGGTTCACCGGCGCGGCACCGGCCGCCGCGAAGACCTGCTGGACCAGCCCCTCGGGCGCGCGCAGCTTCAGCCCCTTGAGGTCCTCGACGCTGTCGAGCGGCACCTTGGAGACGAAGGCCTCGAGCCCGGTGGTGGTCGC
>JBBQRM010000245.1:0-5033 GCA_038214855.1 Rhodobacterales bacterium
CCTCGGGTGCGGCGTCGATCGAATCGTAGGCGCGGTACTCGCCGAAATACTTGGTGATCGCCGCCGTCAGCGACGTCTTGCCGTGGTCCACATGGCCGATCGTGCCGATGTTCACATGCGGCTTGTTCCGCTCGAATTTTGCCTTCGCCATCACTGGCCTCCTTCAAGTCTCAGACAGGCGGGAACCCCGCCCTTGGTTCCGGCTCAGGCGAACTTCGCCTGGATCTCGTCCGATATGTTCTGCGGCACCGCCTCGTAGTGGCTGAACTGCATCGTGAAGTTCGCGCGCCCCGAGCTCATCGACCGCAGCGTGTTGATGTAGCCGAACATGTTCGCCAGCGGCACGGTCGCCGCGATCGCAATGGCGTTGCCGCGCGTGTCCTGCCCCTGCACATGGCCGCGGCGGCTCGTCAGATCGCCGATGATGCCGCCGGTGTAGTCCTCGGGCGTCACCACCTCGACCTTCATGATCGGCTCGAGCAGCTTCGCGCCGGCCTTCTTCAGCCCCTCGCGCATCGCCGCGCGCGCCGCGATCTCGAAGGCGAGCACCGACGAGTCCACGTCGTGGTAGGCGCCGTCGATCAGCGCCACCTTGAAGTCGATCACCGGAAAGCCTGCGAGCGGACCCGAGTCCATGACAGAGTTGATGCCCTTCTCGACGCCGGGGATGTACTCCTTGGGCACCGAGCCGCCGACGATCTTGCTCTCGAAGGAATAGCCCTCGCCCGGCTCGGTCGGCGAGATCACCATCTTGATCCGCGCGAACTGGCCGGAGCCGCCCGACTGCTTCTTGTGGGTGTAGTCGATCTCGGCCTGGCGGCCGATCGTCTCGCGGTAGGCGACCTGCGGCGCGCCGATGTTGGCCTCTACCTTGAACTCGCGACGCAGCCGGTCGACCAGGATGTCGAGATGCAGCTCGCCCATGCCTTTCATGATCGTCTGGCCGCTTTCGCGGTCGGTCTCGACCCGAAACGACGGGTCCTCGGCGGCAAGGCGTGCCAAGCCCGCGGCCATCTTCTCCTGATCGTTCTTGGTCTTCGGCTCGACGGCGATCTCGATCACCGGCTCGGGGAATGTCATCGTCTCGAGCAGCACCGCCTGCTGCGGATCGCAGAGCGTGTCGCCGGTCGTCGTGTCCTTGAGACCCGCGAGCGCGATGATGTCTCCGGCAAAGGCCTCGTCGATTTCCTCGCGGTTGACCGCATGCATCATCATCATGCGCCCGACCCGCTCCTTCTTGCCCTTGGTCGAGTTCAGGAGCTGATCGCCCTTCTTGATCGTCCCCGAATAGACGCGGGTGAAGGTGAGCGAGCCCACGAACGGGTCGTTCATGATCTTGAAGGCGAGGCCCGAGAACGGCTCCAGGTCGTCGGCATGACGCGCCACGTTGCGCACCTCGTCCTCATCACCGGGCTTGAACCCCATATAGGCCGGAACGTCGAGCGGACCCGGCAGGAAGTCCACCACCGCGTTCAGCATCGGCTGCACGCCCTTGTTCTTGAAGGCGGAACCGCAGAGAACGGGGACGAACTTCATCGCGAGAGTCCCCGCGCGGATCAGCCGGCGCAGCGTCGGGACATCGGGCTCGGTGCCTTCGAGATAGGCCTCCATCGCCGCGTCGTCCATGTCGACGGCGATTTCGATCATCTCGGCGCGCATCTCGACGGCCTTGTCGGCGAGACTGTCCCGGATCGGTTGGCGGGTCCAGGTCGCGCCCAGATCCTCGCCCTTCCATGTCCATTCCTCCATGGTGATCAGATCGACATGCCCCTCGAGCTCGGTCTCCGAGCCGATCGGCAGCTGGATCGGACAGGGCTGCGCCCCGGTCCGGTCCTTGATCATCCGCACGCAGTTGAAGAAATCCGCGCCGATCTTGTCCATCTTGTTGACGAAGACGATGCGCGGCACCTTGTAGCGGTCGGCCTGCCGCCAGACCGTCTCGGTCTGCGGCTCTACGCCCGCGTTCGCGTCGAGCACGCAGACGGCACCGTCGAGCACCGCGAGGCTGCGCTCCACCTCGATGGTGAAATCGACGTGGCCCGGCGTGTCGATGATGTTGAAGCGGTACTTCGGGCTCAGCGTGCTGACACCGTCCTCGGTGCGCTCCCAGAAGGTGGTCGTGGCCGCCGAGGTGATGGTGATCCCGCGCTCCTGCTCCTGCTCCATCCAGTCCATGGTCGCGGCGCCCTCGTGCACCTCACCCATCTTGTGCGACTTGCCGGTGTAGAACAGGATCCGCTCAGTCGTCGTGGTCTTGCCGGCGTCGATATGCGCCATGATGCCGAAGTTGCGGTAGCGCTCGAGGGGATAATCGCGGGCCATCAGTGTCTTCCTTGCTTCGCCGTTACCAGCGGTAGTGGCTGAACGCCTTGTTGGCATCGGCCATCTTGTGCGTGTCTTCGCGCCGCTTCACCGCGGTGCCGCGGGAATTGGAGGCATCCAGCAGCTCGCCCGCCAGACGCTCTTCCATCGTGTGCTCGTTGCGCGCGCGGCTGGCCTTGATCAGCCAGCGGATCGCCAGCGCCTCGCGGCGCTCGGGGCGCACCTCGACGGGGACCTGGTAGGTCGCACCGCCCACCCTGCGCGAGCGGACCTCGACGGAGGGCTTGATGTTGTCGAGCGCCTCGTGGAACACCTCGATCGGCGGCCGGCGCAGCTTTTGCTCGACGCGCCCCATAGCGCCGTAGACGATGCCCTCGGCGACCGACTTCTTGCCGTCGTGCATCAGGTTGTTCATGAACTTGGTCAGCACCGTATCGCCGAACTTGGCGTCGGGGAGAACCTCGCGCCTCTCGGCGCTGTGACGTCGCGACATGAGCTCTCTCCTTATTTCGGGCGCTTGGCGCCGTACTTCGACCGGCGCTGCTTGCGGTTCTTCACGCCTTGGGTGTCGAGCACGCCGCGCAGGATGTGGTAGCGCACACCCGGAAGATCCTTCACGCGCCCCCCGCGGATCAGCACCACCGAATGCTCCTGCAGGTTGTGGCTCTCGCCCGGGATGTAGCTGATCACCTCGTAGCCGTTGGTCAGCCGCACCTTGGCGACCTTGCGCATCGCCGAATTCGGCTTCTTCGGCGTCGTCGTGTAGACGCGTGTGCAGACTCCACGCTTCTGCGGGCAGCCCTGCAGGTGCATCGACTTCGACCGCTGCGCTTTCGGCTGCCGCGGGTTGCGGATCAGCTGTTGGATCGTTGGCATCAGGTAGGTACCCCGTCTCCGCCGTTTCGTCTCAAGGCTGCCGCATCTGCGCGTGCAATGCCGAAAATGCCGCGGAGACCCGTACGAGGCCTGTCGCGGCGACTAACCAGAGGACTGAGGCGCAAGGCCCGAGTCGTGACCGCCCAGTTGTGACTGTGTGTGAAGAGAGCGTTACCCCTCTTCCCGAGCGCGCGGAACCTAGGCCGCGGCGAAACCGGTGTCAACAGCCCTTTGTGGGCCTGTCGCTGGCACGTGAGATGTCCGGGATTGTCTACCCACCTTCTCCGAAATCCCCGCGCGGCCGCGCGGGATCCGGAACCAATGGCAGCACCAATGGCAGCGTGAACGTGACGGGGAACCATCGCCGGCACGCAGGGTTGCTGTTAACGTATCTCAACCCCCGGAGGAAACACGCATGCTTCGCACCGCCACACTCCTTGCCGGCCTCGTCGCGGCCGGCACGGCGTTCGCGCAGAACGACCAAGCAAACACCGCCTCGGTCGCGATGATGAACAAGGACGGCCAACCCGCGGGATCGGTCACGCTCACCGGCACGCCGAACGGGGTTCTCCTGCGGCCCGATCTCACCGGCCTGCCCGCCGGGGTTCACGGCTTCCACATCCACGAGACCGGCGAATGCGACGCCGCTGGCGGCTTCGAGAGCGCCGGCGGGCATTTCGCCCCTGGAGGCAACTCGCACGGCTTCAAGGTCGAAGGCGGACCCCATGCGGGCGACATGCCCAACCAGCGCGTCGACGAGGGCGGCAACCTCCAATCCGACATCTTCAATGCCGAGGTCACCTTGGGCGACGGCGCCGACAGCATCCGCGGGCTCGCGCTGATCGTGCACGAAGGAGCGGACGACTACGAGAGCCAGCCCTCCGGAGACGCGGGCTCGCGCCTCGCCTGCGGCGTCATCGAATAGCCCCCCGCCCGTAGTCTGGCCCGTGCGCGAGACCTGCGCGCATGGGCCTCTTTTCAGCCGCGATGCAAAGGTACCTGCCATGCCTCTCCTCCTCCGCAAGACGCTCGCCGGCGGCCTCTGTTTGGCCGCAGCCACCGCCGCCGCGCAGGAACCCGACGCTCTGGGCGCCGGGCTCTACGATCTCGACGGCAAGGAGATCGGCACCGCCAGCCTGAGGCCCGCGGGCGACGGCCTTCTGATCGAGGTCGCCGCGAGCGGTCTGCCGCCCTCGCAATGGATCGCCTTCCACCTGCACGAGGGCGACAGCTGCGACCCTTCCGACGGCTTCAAGAGCGCTGGCGGCCACTATGCGCCCGACGGCCACGAGCACGGCTTTCTCGCCGAAGGCGGGCCGCATGCCGGCGACATGCCCAACCAGTACATCGGCGCCGACGGCACGCTTCGGGCCGAGATCTACAATGACCGGCTCGGCATCGGCGAGGGCGACATCCGCGGCCGGACGCTGATCATCCACGCAGGCCAGGACGACTATATATCCCAGCCCGCGGGCGACGCGGGCGACCGCATCGCCTGCGGCGTGATCGAGTAGCGACCCGCGGCTCCGCAGCCCGGGAAATCATGCATATTGGTTGTGCATGGGTTGTGCATGCCTTGTGCATGCGCGCAGACGCCGCCGCTTGGCTTCCCCGGCGTTTGCTTCTATGCGGCGCTCATCACGCCGGACCCTCCGACGGTTCAGGCAAGTCAGGAAAAGGCGCAATGGCGAAGACAAAATTCGAGCGGAACAAGCCGCATGTGAACATCGGCACGATCGGCCATGTGGACCACGGCAAGACGTCGCTGACGGCGGCGATCACCAAGTATTTCGGCGAGTACCGCGCCTACGATTCGATCGACGCCGCACCCGAGG
>JBBQRM010000246.1:0-5028 GCA_038214855.1 Rhodobacterales bacterium
GGGGTTTCGGCATCGGCCCCCTCGCGCAGCCTCCGGGCGTCCTGGCGCAAGGGTTGTCACACCGGCGCGAAGGGTTCGTGACGCCGCGCGGGCAGGTCAATGGTCTTGACTCTACCCGATCGCGCTGCGTTCAATTCCGCCGACGACCTCGCCGCGCGACGGCGGCGGGAGCATTGAAGAAAAGTTCCAAGAAACGCGCTTCGACATGGGGTTCCAATGATACACAGCTTGCGCACGCTCGCCGCGGCGGCCGTTCTCGCGTCCCTGCCGCTGATGCCGGTCCGGGCCGAGACGCCGCCAGACACGCTGATCCAGGCCTGGTCGCTCGACGACATCATCTCGCTCGATCCCGCGGAAGTGTTCGAGTTCACGGCCTCCGAGATCCTCGGCAACAGCTATCAGCTGCTGGTCGGCTACGACGTCGACGACGTGACCGACGTGTTCGGGGTGCTCGCCGAGAGCTGGGAGGTCTCCGAGGACGGCAAGACGATCACCTTCCAGATCCGCGAGGGACAGGAGTTCGCCTCCGGCAACCCGCTGACGGCGGAGGACGCGGTCTTCTCGCTCCAGCGCGCGGTGATCCTCGACAAGTCGCCGGCCTTCATCCTGACGCAGTTCGGCTTCACGCCCGAGAACGTCGCCGAGAAGATCCGCCAGACCGGCGAGCTCAGCTTCGAGTTCGAGATGGACCAGGCCTACGCGCCCTCCTTCGTGCTCTACTGCCTGACGGCGACGGTGGGGATGGTCGTCGATAAGGAACTGGTGATGAGCCACGAGGAGAACGGCGATCTCGGCTACGAATGGCTCAAGACGAACTACGCGGGTTCCGGGGCTTACACGATCCGCGAGTGGCGCGCCAACGAGGTCGTCGTGCTGGAGCGCAACGAGAACTTCGTCGGGGACGCGCCGCCGATGGCCCGCGTGATCTACCGCCACATCCCGGAGGGCTCGACGCAGCGGCTGCTGCTGGAACAGGGCGACATCGACATCGCCCGCGACGTTGGCCCCGAGGAGATCGCGGCCTTCGAGGACGACCCGGACATCAAGATCATGAGCGGCGTGAAGGGCGCTGTCTACTATCTCGGACTCAACCAGAAGAACGAATACCTGTCGAAGCCCGAGGTGCGCGAGGCGTTCAAGTATCTCGTCGACTATCAGACGATCGCCGACACGATCATGAACGGCACGGCGATGGTCCACCAGGCGTTCCTGCCGCAGGGCTTTCTCGGCGCACTCGAGGACAATCCGTTCTCGCTCGACATCGACAAGGCCAAGGCGCTCCTGGCGGAGGCGGGGCTCGAGGACGGGTTCTCGGTGACGATGGACACACGCAACACGCCGAACATCACCGCGATTGCCGAGGCGATCCAGCAGACGCTGGCCGAGGCCGACATCGACCTCGAGATCATTCCCGGCGACGGCCAGCAGACGCTGACCAAGTACCGTGCGCGCAACCACGACATCTACATCGGCCGCTGGGGCCCGGACTACCAGGACCCCAACACCAACGCCGCGACCTTCGCCTACAACCCCGACAACAGCGACGACGCCGCGGAGAAGCCGCTCGCTTGGCGCAACTCCTGGGAGATCCCGGATCTGTCGGCGGAGACTCAGGCGGCGGTGCTGGAGCGCGACGCGGCGCGGCGGGCGGAGATGTATCTCGACCTGCAGAAGCAGGTGCAGGCGGACTCGCCCTTCGTGATCATGTTCCAGGAGATCGAGGTGCTGGCGTTGCGCGAAGACGTGAACGGCTTTATCGTCGGCCCGTCGTTCAACGACAACTCGTTCCGCGAGGTCACCAAGTAGGTGGCCTATCCCGAGCCCACGCCCGGCGCGGCGTCGGGTCCGATCACGAAGCGGGAGCGCCTGGGGGCGCTCTCGGGGGCGGGCCTGCGGCTGGGGCGGCTGATCGCGACGGTGGCGCTGACCTTCCTGGGGCTTCTGGTGGTGACCTTCCTGATCGGGCGGGTGGTGCCGGTCGATCCGGTGCTCGCGGTCGTCGGCGACCGGGCGAGCCAGTCGGCCTATGACCGCGCCTATATCGAGCTCGGCCTCGACCGGCCGCTGTGGGAGCAGTTCTGGATCTATGTCTCCAAGGCGGTGACGGGCGATTTCGGCGTGTCGCTGCTCACCAAGAACCGGATCATCGACGACATCGCCCGCGTGTTCCCCGCGACGCTCGAACTCGCCACCGTCGGCATCGTCATCGGCACGGCGATCGGCGTGCCGGTCGGCATCCTCGCCGCGGTCCGCCAGGGCCGCCTCGCCGATCAGGTGGTCCGCGTGGTCGGGCTCGTCGGCTATTCCGCCCCGATCTTCTGGCTGGGGCTGCTGGGGCTGCTGGTGTTCTACGCGCAGCTCGGCTGGGTGGCGGGGCCGGGGCGGATCGACATCGGCTATGAGTATTCGGTCACCCGCCAGACCGGGCTGATGCTGGTCGACAGCGCGCTCCAGGGTCAGTGGGGGGCGTTTCGCAATGCGCTCGACCACATCATCCTGCCCGCCTGCCTGCTGGGCTATTTCTCGATGGCCTACATCAGCCGCATGACCCGCTCGTTCATGCTCCAGGAACTGGCGCAGGAATACGTGATCACCGCGCGCGTGAAGGGCGTGCCGGAATGGCGGATCATCTGGGTCCATGCCCTGCGCAACGCCGCGGTGCCGATGGTGACGGTGATCGCGCTCTCCTATGCGGGACTGCTGGAGGGCTCGGTGCTGACCGAGACGGTCTTCGCCTGGCCGGGGCTCGGGCAGTACATCACCAATTCGCTGCAGAACGCCGACATGAACGCGGTCCTCGGCGGTACACTGGTGATCGGTGCGATCTTCGTGGGGCTCAACATCCTGTCGGACCTGATCTACACGATGCTCGACCCGCGGGTCAGGCGGCGCGGATGAGCATGGCCTCGCCCGAGCCCGGCTGGCGCGGCTGGCTGCTCACCGACCTGCCGGCCTCGCGCCGGCAGGCGCGGCTGGGGCAGACCTACCGGACCTGGCTCGCCTTCCGCACCAACCGGCTGGCGATGGTGGGTCTGGGGATCGTCGTGGCGCTGGTGCTGATGGCGATCTTCGCCGATCTCATCGCCCCCTACGACCCGATCCGCGGCGGCGACCTGCGCACCGCCCGGCTGCTCGCACCGTCCTGGGAGCACTGGATGGGCACCGACGAGCAGGCCCGCGACATCTTCAGCCGCATCGTCCACGGCTCGCGGATCACGCTGATGGTGGTCGCCCTCGTCGCGATCATCGCCACGCCCATCGGACTGCTGGTCGGCACCACCTCGGGCTATTTCGGCGGCTGGATCGACACGGTGCTGATGCGGATCACCGACATCTTCCTCGCCTTCCCGCGGCTGATCCTGGCGCTCGCCTTCGTGGCGGCGCTGGGGCCGGGCATCGAGAACGCGATCATCGCCATCGCCATCACCTCCTGGCCACCCTATGCGCGGCTGGCCCGCGCCGAGACGCTGACGATCCGCGACGCCGACTACATCGCCGCGATCCGGCTCCAGGGCGCGGGCAGCGCGCGGATCATCTGGGGCCATGTCGTGCCGCTGTGCCTGTCGTCGGTCGTGGTACGGGTTACGCTGGACATGGCGGGCATCATCCTGACCGCGGCGGGCTTGGGGTTCCTGGGCCTCGGCGCTCAGCCGCCGCAGCCGGAATGGGGCGCGATGATCGCCTCCGGCCGGCGGTTCCTGCTCGACTACTGGTGGGTCGCGACCATGCCCGGGATCGCGATCTTCGTCGTCTCGCTCGGCTTCAACCTGCTCGGCGACGGGCTGCGCGACGTGCTCGACCCCAAGGCGCAGCGATGACCACGCTTCTCGACGTCGCGAACCTCACCGTGACCTTCCCCTCGCGCCAGGGGTCGGTCGACGTCGTGCGCAACGTCTCCTTCACCCTCGGCCACGAGCGCCTCGGCATCGTCGGCGAGAGCGGCTCGGGCAAGAGCCAGACCGGCCGCGCCATCCTCGGCATGACGCCGCCGCCGGGCACGATGCGCGCCGACAGGCTCGCCTTCGACGGCATCGACCTGCTCCACGCCTCTCGCAGCACCTGGCGCGACCTGCGCGGCAAGCGCATCACGATGGTGATGCAGGACCCGAAGTTCTCGCTCAACCCGGTGATGACCATCGGCCGCCAGATCAAGGAGGCCTACCGCGCACATTTTTCCGCGCCCGGCCGCGAGATCCGCGAGCGCGCGCTCAACACATTGCGCGCCGTCCAGATCCGCGACCCCGAGCGGGTCTACGACGCCTATCCGCACGAGCTCTCTGGCGGCATGGGCCAGCGGGCGATGATCGCGATGATGCTGATCACCGAGCCGGACCTGCTGATCGCCGACGAGCCGACCTCCGCACTCGACGTGACCGTCCAGCTCGAGGTGCTCGCGATCCTCGACGCGCTGGTGCGCGACCGCGGCATGGGGCTCATCTTCATCAGCCACGACCTGCGGCTCGTCGCCTCCTTCTGCGACCGGGTGCTGGTTATGTACGCAGGGCGCGTCGTCGAGGAGATCGCCGCCGCCGACCTCGCTCAGGCGCAGCATCCCTACACGCGCGGGCTCCTCGCCTGCCTGCCGAAGATCGAGGGCGACGAGCGCCCGCTGCCCACCCTCAAGCGCGACGCGGCCTGGGCGCAGTGACCGGCCTCATCGACATCGCCGACCTGCGCGTCACCTTCGGCAAGGGGCGCAATGCGGTCCAGGCGGTCCGCGGCATCACGCTTTCCGTCGCAGAGGGCGAGAGCTTCGGGCTGGTCGGCGAGAGCGGCTCGGGCAAGTCCACGGTGCTGCGCGCGATCTGCGGCCTCGCGCCCATAAGCGGCGGCGAGGTGCGGATCGCGGGTGAGCCGGTGCGCACGCCGCGCGACCCGGGCTTCTACCGCCGGGTGCAGATGGTGTTCCAGGACCCCTACGGGTCGCTGCATCCGCGCCATACCGTCAACACCACGCTGACCGAGCCGCTGCGCATCCATGGCATCGGCGAGGAGGATGAGCGGATCGCCCGGGTTCTGATCCAGGTG
>JBBQRM010000247.1:0-5026 GCA_038214855.1 Rhodobacterales bacterium
CGATCCTTGACGGAAATGGCCAAGCAGGATGTCGATGCCGTCACATCGCAAAAGGACATGCTTGTCCGCCGGATGCCCGTCGTCCACTTCGGGAACGGCCATGTCCGGGCGGCCGTCAACGGCCAGAATGAGCCGACCCGCGCAGGGGGTTAGGACCGGAGTGCGGCGTTGTTGCATAGATGGATTTATCGCGCTGCCACGATCCTCTTCAGTGCCTCGACGCGCGCCGTGGCGATGCTCCGGCGCTGGTGTGCGGCCGCCACCGCCAGATCGTAGAAGGAGATCTCCGAGCGCTCCTGCCAGGGCGGCGTCCATCCTGACCGCAACGGTGCCTAATCCTTTCCATGTGATTAATGACACCATAAAAAGCCTTCATAATCAATAACTTGTCCATTTGCTCAATCTTGAGCACCCTTGAGCATCCCCGGCTCCGGTCAGATCATTCCGCTCGAAGATCGCTCTAGAACTTCGCAAGCTCGTAGCCGCGAGCCCGCCGACGACCGCGCCGCCCCCGACGGGCCGTCGTCGCGCGTCAGATGGTGGATGTCGAAGGCGGCGGGCGAGGGCATGGTCGATCCCGGAGACGCGGGTCGGGCGCCTCCGGATACCATGGCGCCTGCCCCACCGTCTACGCGGTCGGCGTGCTCACCTTCGGCGCGGCCGCGTCGCCGCCATTCTTGCGCCCGAGCGTCCGACCGGGCGCCGCGTCGAGCAGCGCGCGCGTATAGGCCGAGCGCGGCGCGGCATACACCTCCGCGGTCAGGCCTTCCTCCACCACCCTTCCCTCCTGCATCACCATGATCCGGTCGCAGATCTGCGCCGCGACCCGGAGGTCGTGGGTGATGAACAGCATCGCGAGATCGAACCGCCGGCGCACGTCGTCGAGCAGGTCGAGCACCTGGGCCTGGACCGAGACGTCGAGGGCGGAGACCGCCTCGTCGGCGATCAGCACCCGCGGCTCCATCGCCAGCGCGCGGGCGATGGAGATGCGCTGGCGCTGGCCGCCGGAGAACTGGTGCGGGAAACGCTCGAGCGCGTCCGGCGACAGGCCCACGATGCGCATCAGCTCGCGCGCTTTCGCGAGCGCGTCGGCCCGGCTCGCGCCGAAGTTCATCGGCCCCTCCAGGATCGACTGGCCGACCGTGCGGCGCGGGTTGAGCGAGCGGTAGGGGTCCTGGAACACGATCTGGACCTCGCGCCGGTGCGGCCGCATCCGCGCCTCGCCGAGTGAAGCGATATCCTCGCCGTCGATCAGGAGCGCGCCGCCCGTCGGCTCGACCAGCCGCACGACGCAGCGCGCGACGGTGGACTTGCCCGACCCGCTCTCGCCCACGACCCCCAGCGTCTCGCCCGGGCGCAGCTCGAAGGTGACGTCGCGCACCGCATGGACGACGCGACCCCGCCCGAGCCAGCCCCTGGTGCCGTAGGTCTTGTCGAGCCCGCGCACGGCGATGGCCGGCTGTGCATCCGCCGCGGGCCGCGCCGCGCGTGGGGTGAGGCTCGGCACCGCGTCGATCAGCATCCGCGTGTACTCCTGCCTCGGGCGCGCCAGCAGCTCGGCGGCGTCGCCCTGCTCGACGATGCGGCCCTCCTGCATCACCACCACCCGGTCGGCAATTTCGGCCACGACGCCGAAGTCGTGGGTGATGAACAGCACCCCCGTCCCGTGCCGGCGCTGGATGTCGCGGATCAGCGCGAGGATCTGCGCCTGGGTCGTCACGTCGAGCGCCGTCGTCGGCTCGTCGGCGATCAGGAGCGCCGGCTCCAGCGCCAGCGCCATCGCGATCATGATCCGCTGCCGCTGCCCGCCCGACAGCTGGTGCGGATAGACGGCATAAGTCGCCTCCGGGTCCGGCAGGTTCACGTCCGCCATCACCGCGAGCACCCGCTCGCGCCGCGCCTGGCCACCCAGGTCGGTGTGTATCTCCAGCATCTCCGCGATCTGGTCGCCCACCGTCATCACCGGATTGAGCGCGGTCATCGGCTCCTGGAAGACCATCGCCATCTTCTCGCCGCGCAGCCGGCGCAGCTGCCGGTCGGAGAGCCTGAGCAGGTCTTCGCCGCCGAGCATCACCCGTCCCGCCACCGGCGTCAGCTGGTCGCGCGGGATCAGTCCCATCACCGTGAAGGCGGTGACGGACTTTCCCGATCCACTCTCGCCCACGACGCAGACGATTTCGCCCGCGCCCACCTCGAGGCTGATGTCCTCGACCGCGAATTCCCGGTCCGCACCCCGCGGCAGCCGGACGCTCAGCCCCTCGACCGACAGGACCGGGCTCACATCTTCCTCGCGATCCGGGGATCGAGCGTGTCGCGCAGCCCGTCGCCCACGACGTTGACCGCGAGCACCGTCAGCGCCAGCGCGATCCCCGGAAAGAAGATCACCCAGGGCGTGATCTGAAAATACGTCCGGCCCTCGGACATCATGTTGCCCCAGCTCGGGATCTCGGGCGGGATGCCGGCGCCCAGAAACCCCAGGATCGCCTCGGTCAGCATCGCCGAGCCGCAGACATAGGTCGCCTGAACGATCAGGGGCGCTATCGTGTTGGGCAGGATGTGCCGCGTCAGCACCAGCGGCAGGCGCGTCCCCGAGGCGATGGCAGCCTCCACATACGGCTCCTCGCGCACGCTCAGCACGACCGAGCGCACCAGCCGCACCACCCGCGGGATTTCCGGGATCACGATCGCCACGATCACCGTGCCGAGCGTGGCGCCGGACAGCGACACCAGCGCTATGGCGAGCAGCACGCCCGGGATCGCCATCAGCCCGTCCATCACCCGCATGATCACCGCATCGAGCGCCCGCACGTAGCCCGCGACCATCCCCAGCACGAGGCCCACCGAGATCGCCACCACCGCCACCGCCAGCCCCACGACCAGCGAGATCCGCGCCCCCGACACCACCCGCGCCAGCACGTCGCGCCCCAGAAAGTCGCTGCCGAACCAGGCCTCCGCCGAGGGCGGCGTCAGCCGGTTGATCGGATCGAGCGCGATCGGATCGACGGTAAAGATCGGCCCCACCGCGGCGATCGCAGCCATCGCCGCAAGCAGCAGCCCGCCCCAGTACACCCCGCGGTTCGTCAGCGCCAGCGCAAGCAGGCTCGGCCGCGCCGGCCGCGGCGGCACCGCGTCGATGCCCTCGGTGACCGCCATCAGTAGCGGATCCGCGGGTCGAGCAGCGAATAGCTCAGGTCGATCAAGAGGTTGATCATGATATAGACGAAGCTGAAGAACAGGATCAGCCCCTGGATGATCGGATAATCCCGCGCCAGCACCGCATCGAGCACCAGCCGCCCGAGGCCGGGGATGTTGTAGACGCTCTCCGTCACCACCACGCCTCCGATCAACAGCGCGATACCGATGCCGATCACCGTCACGATCGGCACCGCCGCGTTCCTCAGCGCATGGCGCAGCAGAATCTTCGCCTCGCTCTGCCCCTTGGCGCGCGCCGTGCGCACGTAATCCTCCTGCAGCACCTCCATCACCGAGGCCCGCGTCATCCGCGCGATCAGCGCGATGAAGATCACGCTCAGGGTCATCGCCGGCAGCGCAATGTGATAGAGAAACGGCCCGACCCCGTCCACGAACGGGCTGCGATAGCCCTGCACCGGCAGCACCTTCAGCCGCATCGCGAAGACGTAGATCAGCATATAGCCCAGCACGAAGACCGGCACCGAGAAGCCCGCGACCGAGAACATCATCACGAACCGGTCGATCCAGCTGCCGGCCCGCGCCGCGGCGAGCGTGCCGAGCGGCACCGCCACCGCCACCGCGAAGACGATGGTCGAGAGCCCCAGCATCATTGTCGGCTCCAGCCGCTGCCCGATCAGGGTCGCCACCGGCAGGTTGTTGAAGATCGAGGTCCCCAGATCGCCCCGCGCCAGCCGCGCCACCCACTTGCCGAACTGCACCACCACCGGCTCGTCGAGCCCGAGCTGCGCGCGGATGCGCGCGATGTCCGCCGCGGTGGCGTAGTCGCCCGCGATCACCGCCGCCGGATCGCCCGGCGCGAGCCGCAGCATCAGGAAGACGAACATCGCCACGATCGCCATCACCGGGATCACCGAGAGGATGCGCAGCACGACGTAGCGCAGCATGGGCGGCCCCTTCCAGCAGAAGGCCGACCGGGACGTCCCGGCCGGCGGCGGCCGTCACTCGACGGCGATGTTCCAATAGAACTGCACCGGCGACTTGATCAGCCCCTTCACGTTGTCGCGGTAGGCGACCGGCACGAAATACTGGCCCAGATGGCCCGAAGCACCGATGGCGAACAGCCGCTCCTGCACGCGCTCCGCCGCTTCCTTGCGCGCCTCCGGCGTGGTGGCGGAGCGGAAGTCGGCACGCGCCTCCTCCAGCGCCGCGTCGGTCGGCCAGCCGAACCAGCCGGTCTCGCCGGCACCGGAAAAGGCGATGGCCATCGGGTCGATGACGTCCGCGCCGATCCACCAGGTATGGAACATGTTCCAGCCGCCCGCGTCCACCGGCTCTCGGCTCGCACGCCGCGAGGTCAGCGTCGCCCAGTCCATCGCCTGGACCTCGACGTTGAAGCCCGCCTTGCGCAAGGCCTCCGCCGTGACCAGCGAGAAGGCCGAGACCACGGGGATGTCGGTCGCCTGCATGATCACCACCGGCGTGCCGTCGTAGCCGGCCGCTTCCAGATCGGCCTTGGCCTTTTCGGGATCGCCGACCTTCATCACCTCCGAACCCACGTCGCTCTCGAGCGCCGTGCCGCAGGGATAGACCGAATAGCAGGTCTTCCAGTATTCCGGGCTGCCGACCGCGGCCGCCATGTAGTCCTCCGGCTTCATCGCCTCGAGCGCCGCGCGCCGCACCGCGGCCTTGCCGCAGGGCGGCAGCAGGTGGTTGAAGCGGGCGAAGCCGATGGAGCCGAGAGGGTCGATCACCTCGACGACGACGTTGGGATTGGACTCCAGGATCGGCACCAGATCGTTCGAGGGTTGCTCGAAGAAATCGACCTCGCCGGCCATCAGCGCGTTCATCGCCGTCGACTGATCGGGGAAATATT
>JBBQRM010000248.1:0-5020 GCA_038214855.1 Rhodobacterales bacterium
GGCGAGCCCTCGGGCGATCTGCTGGGCGCGGCGCTGATCGAGGGGCTGCGCGCGCTCTGCGGCGAGGCGCTCGTGGTCCAAGGCGTCGGCGGGCCGGCGATGGCGGCGGCGGGAATGCCGAGCCGCTTTCCCATGGAGGAATTGTCGGTGATGGGGCTCGCCGAGGTCTTGCCGCGCGCCCCGCAGCTGCTCGCGCGCATCCGCGAGACGGCGCGTGCGGTCGTGGCCGCACGGCCCGACGCGCTCGTCACCATCGACAGCCCGGACTTCTGTCTGCGGGTGGCGAAGCGCGCGCGTGCCGTTCTCCCGTCGCTGCGGGTAATCCACTACGTGGCGCCCTCGGTCTGGGCCTGGCGGCCGGGGCGGGCGGCGAAGATGGCGGGCTGCGTCGATCACGTGCTGGCGCTGCTGCCCTTCGAGCCGCCTTACATGCGGGAGGCGGGAATGACCTGCGACTTCGTCGGTCATCCGGTGGCGGGCGTGGAGCAGGCGCGCCCGGCCGAGGTCGCGGCGCTTCGGGCCGGGCTGGGCCTGCGGGACGGACAGCCGCTCCTCGTCGTGCTGCCCGGATCGCGGCGCGGCGAGGTCGCGCGGCTCGCCCCGGTCTTCGCCGCGGTCATCGCGCGGCTGCGCGCGAAGCATCCCGAGCTCGCGGCGGTTGTGCCGGCTGCGGCCCCGGTGGCCGAGCTCACACAGGCGCTGATGCCCGCCGATGCGAGCGGCTGGCCGCGTATCCTCGACCCGCGGACCCTGCCCGCGCCGCAGGCCGAGGCGCGGAAGCGCGCGGCCTTTGCGGCGGCGGATGCGGCGCTGGCGGCGTCGGGCACCGTCAGCCTCGAGCTCGCCGCGCAGGGGACGCCGATGGTCGTGGCCTATGCGACGCATCCGCTGACGGCGTGGCTCGCCCGGCGCTTGGTTCGCCTCGACACGGTGACGCTGGTGAACCTCGTTACCGGCACCCGCACGGTGCCGGAATTCCTGCTCGGCGACTGTGTGCCCGAGCGGATCGCGCCCGCCCTCGACCGCCTGTTGGGCGATCCCGAAGCCGCGGCGGTGCAGCTGCGGGTCGGGGCGCAGGCGATGACGGCGCTGGGGCGTGGTGGCGAGGCACCGGGGCTACGCGCGGCGCGTTCGGTGCTCGCGGCGATCAGACGGTGAAATCGGCAATCGGCGCGTCGAGCGCCGCGCGCAGCGCGTGGGGATCGACGGCGAAGACGTGCGAGGGCGTGCCGGCCGCCGCCCAGATCACCGGATGGTCGAGCAGGGAAGGGTCGAACCAGGTCTCGATCGGCGCGATGTGCCCCAGAGGCGAGACGCCGCCGATGGCAAAGCCCGTCGCCGCGCGGATGCTCGCGGCATCGGCCTTCTCGAGCGGCGCCCCGGCGAGCCCTGCTGCCTTGGCGAGGTCCACCCGCCGGTCGCCGCCGGTCAGGAACAGCAGGTGACGGGCCTCGCCCGCGACCCGCAGCACCACCGACTTCACGATCTGGGCAGTGTCGCAGCCACAGGCTGCGGCCGCCTCCGCCGCGGTGCGGGTGCCGGTCTCGAGCCGCACGGGGGTCACGTCGAGCCCGAGCCGCGCGGCCTCCGCCACCACCCGGTCGAGCGAACCGGCAGGGGCCTCAGCGGTTCTCGACATCCACGTAGTCGCGCTGCGCCGCCCCGGTGTAGAGCTGTCGCGGCCGGCCGATCTTGAGCGCCGGGTCCTCGAGCATCTCCTTCCACTGCGAGATCCAGCCGACGGTCCGCGCGAGCGCGAAGATCGGCGTGAACATCGAGCTCGGGAAGCCCATCGCGTCGAGGATGATGCCGGAATAGAAATCGACGTTGGGGTAGAGCTTCTTCTCGATGAAGTAGCTGTCCTCGAGCGCGATCCGCTCCAGCTCCTTGGCGACCTGGAGCGTCGGGTTGTTCTCGATCCCCATCAGGCCGAGCACCTCGTCGGCGCTCTCCTTCATCACCTTCGCGCGCGGGTCGAAGTTCTTGTAGACCCGGTGGCCGAAGCCCATCAGGCGGAACGGGTCGTCCTTGTCCTTGGCGCGCGCGATGTATTCGGGGATCTTGTCCACCGTGCCGATCTCGCGCAGCATCTTCAGCGCCGCCTCGTTGGCCCCGCCATGCGCCGGCCCCCAGAGGCAGGCGACGCCAGCGGCGATGCAGGCGAAGGGGTTTGCCCCGGATGAGGACGCGAGACGCACCGTCGAGGTCGAGGCGTTCTGCTCGTGGTCGGCGTGCAGCGTGAAGATCCGGTCCATCGCGCGGGCGAGGATCGGGTCCACCGCGTAATCCTCCGCAGGCACCGAGAAGCACATGTTGAGAAAGTTCGAGGCGTAATCGAGGCTGTTGCGCGGATAGACGAAGGGTTGCCCCACGAAATACTTGAACGCCCAAGCCACGATCGTCGGCATCTTGGCGATCATCCGGATCGTGGCGACCTCGCGCTGCCAGTAATCGGTGATGTCGGTGGAATCGTGGTAGAACGCCGACATCGCCCCCATGGCCCCGCAGACCACTGCCATCGGCGGCGCGTCGCGGCGGAAGCCGCGGAAGAAATACGCCATCTGCTCGTGGAGCATGGTGTGGTTGGTGACGCGCGCCTCGAAATCCTCGAGCTGCGAGGGTGTCGGCAGCTCGCCGTAGAGCAGCAGGTAGCAAACCTCGAGGAAATGCGACTTCTTCGCCAGTTGCTCGATCGGATAGCCGCGATAGAGCAGCTCGCCCTTGTCGCCGTCGATGAAGGTGATGGCACTCTCGCACGAGCCGGTCGAGGTATAGCCGGGGTCGTAGGTAAAGACGTTGCCTTCGGCATAGAGCCTGCGGATGTCGATCACGTCCGGCCCGAGCGTCGGGCTGTAGACCGGCAGGTCGAGGGTCTTGTCGCCGATCGTGAGTTTGGCGGTGTTGTGCGCCTGGTTGGTCATGTTTGCATCCCTCTGTTCGAGCGGCCCGCGCGAGCGGGCGCTTCAATTCCCCGCCGCCGTCTCTCCGTCGGGGAGCGCTCGCCGGCCTCAGGCGCCTGTCGCTGTCGTTGTCGCACAATCCCCGAGGCGGGCAAGGCATTCTTCGCGCCCGAGGATCGCCATCATGTCGAAGACCCCCGGCGATACGGTGCGGCCGGTCAGCGCCGCGCGCAGCGGCTGCGCCACCTTGCCGAGCCCCATCCCCCGGTCGACCGCGAACTCGCGGACCGCCTCCTCCAGCGCCTCCGCAGTCCAGCTAGCGCGCTGCAGGTGCGAAGTCAATTTGCCCAGCATCTCCAGCGTCGCCTCGTCGAGCAGCTTCGCAGCCGACGCATCGGGGCGGAACGGGCGTTCGCCGAGCAGGAAATTTGCCATTTCAAGCAGTTCGGGGATGGTCTTCGCTCGTGTCTTGAGGCCGGGCATCGCCGCGAGCAGCCCCGCCTCCTGTCCGGCGTCGAGCGGCGGCCGTTGCTGCGCCGCCAGATAATCGGCGATCTCCGCGAGCAGCGCCGCATCGTCGGTCGCGCGCATGTGCTGGCCGCTCAGGTTGCCGAGCTTGGCGAGATCGAACCGCGCCGGCGCGCGCCCGAGGTGGCCGAGGTCGAACCACTCGATCGCCTGCTCGGTGGTGAAGAACTCGTCGTCGCTGTGGCTCCAGCCGAGCCGCGCCAGATAGTTGCGCATCGCGGACTTCAGATAGCCCATGTCACGATAGGCCTCGACCCCGAGCGCCCCGTGCCGCTTCGAGAGCTTGGCGCCGTCGGGCCCGTGGATCAGCGGGATATGCGCGAAGACCGGCACCTCCCAGCCCAGGCCCGCATATATCAGGCTCTGGCGCGCGGCGTTGGTCAGGTGGTCGTCGCCGCGGATCACATGCGTCACGCCCATGTCATGGTCGTCCACCACCACCGCGAGCATGTAGGTGGGCGTGCTGTCCGAGCGCAGCAGCACCAGGTCGTCGAGCGTGTCGTTGGCCCAGGTGACGCGCCCCTGCACCGCGTCCTCGACCGCTGTTTCGCCCTCGTGCGGCGCCTTCAGCCGCACCACGAACGGCGCATCGGGCGCGCTGGCGGGGTTTGCGTCGCGCCAGGGCGAGACGAAGAGCGGCGGCCTTCTCTCGGCCCGCGCCGCATCGCGAAACGCCGTGACCTCGTCGGGCGACAGGTAGCACTTGTAGGCATGGCCTCTCGTCAGCAATTCGCGTGCGACTTCGGCATGGCGGCTGGCGCGGCTGAACTGCGAGACCACCTCGTCGTCCCACTGCAGACCGAGCCATTTCAGGCCGTCTAGGATGGCATCCACCGCCTCGGGGGTGTGGCGGGCGCGGTCGGTATCCTCGATGCGCAGCAGGAACTTGCCGCCGCAATGACGCGCATACAACCAGTTGAACAGCGCCGTCCGCGCGCCGCCGATGTGCAGGAAGCCGGTCGGCGAGGGCGCAAACCGGGTAACTACCGGCTTGCTGGGGGGCGGGTTGCTGCTCATGGTTCGGATCGCTTGCTGTTTTTCAAATGACGTTCGAGGGCCGTGTAGCATGCGTGGGCGGGCGGGTTAAGGGCAGCGTCGAGTGGCCAATATCTCGGCGGGCTTCGGGATCGCGACCGGCGGGAGGCGCTTCGACTGGCGCCGCCTGATTGCCCGGATGACGCCGGCTGCCTTGCTCGAAGCCCTGGAGGCCGAGCAGGATCGCTGGTTCCTGTTCGTGCCGGTGTTCCTGGGCGTGGGCATCGCAGCCTATTTCAGCCTGGGCCGCGAGCCGCAACTGCTGCTCGCGTTATCCCCGCTGCCGATCGCGCTCGTAGTGTCACTGCTTTGGCGGCGCGGGAGCCTTGCGGTGATGGTGACGGGAGCGTTGGTGGCGAGTGCGCTCGGGTTTGCCCTGGCGAAGATCAGGACGGACTTCGTGACGGCGCCCGTGCTGGAGCGGCAATACGGTTTCGCCGACGTGCGCGGATTCGTCGAGCTGGTCGAGCCACGGCCGACGCGCGGGCAGCGCGTGACGTTGCGGCTGGTCAGCTTTGCGGGGCTGGCAAGAGAGAAGATGCCGTTCCGGATCCGAG
>JBBQRM010000249.1:0-5001 GCA_038214855.1 Rhodobacterales bacterium
CGCGCGCTGTCGAGCCTCGCTACGGAAATCGGCGCAAACCCAGGGCCGTCCCGCCCGCCCGCGGCCGAACCTCGCCCTCCGATCTCAGCGAGAAAGGTCTGCAGGATCCATGCGTCACACCGAAACTCGCCGCACCGGCCGCCCTCAGGCGGCTTCGGCGAAGAAGCTCACGCGGTTGCGCCCGGTCTCTTTGGCGCAATAGAGCGCGCTGTCGGCGCGCTTGATGATCGCCTCGGCGTCGGTGTCGGCGGCACAGGCGATCGCGACACCGATGCTGACCGTGACCTCGACGCGCTCGGGCTCGCCCGGCATCACGAACGGCGTGTCCTCGACCGCGCGCCGGATGCGCTCGGCGGCGTCGGCAGCGGCGGTCTGATCGACGTCGGGCATCGCCACGAAAAACTCCTCGCCGCCGAAGCGCGCCACGAGATCGACGCCGCGGATATTCTCCTGTAGCCGGCGCGAGAACTCGCGCAGCACCGCATCGCCCGCGTCATGGCCGAAGCGGTCGTTGATCGCCTTGAACTTGTCGAGGTCGATCATCATCACCGCAAAGACACCCTCGGTCTCCTGTGCCCGCTCCATCACCCGGATCATGTGCTGGCTGGCGTAGCGGCGGTTGTAGATCCCGGTCAGCGGGTCGATCACCGCCATCTTCAACCCGTTGCGCACGTTCGAGCGCAGCCGGTCCGAATAGCGCTTGCGTCGCAATTGCGAGCGGATGCGCGCGATCAGCTCGTTCACGTCGAACGGCGCCTCGATGTAGTCCGACGCACCGATCTCCAGCCCCTTCGCCGCGGTCTGCACGTCGCCGTTCTCGACCACGAGGATCACCGCCGCCTGCCGCGTCTCGGGCCTGGCGCGCAGGCTCGAGACGAGCCTCAGCCCGTCGCCGCCCTCCATCAGGTTCCGGTGCACCACGAACACATCCGGCAACTCGAGACGCGCGAGGTTCAGCGCCTCGCGCTCGGAGCTGGTGGTGATCGTCGCGATGCCCAGCCGCTCCTGCAACTGCTCGGCCCAGTGCGACCCGTGGCCGAGCGACGGCGGCGCGAGCAGGATCGGCCCGCCCATCTCGAGCTCCAGGTCGTGATCGGGGACGACGTCCGTCAGCCCCAGCTCGCGCGAGGTCATGTCGCGCAGGCGCAGCTCGTCGAACATCATCTTGATGCGCATCAGGTTGCGCACGCGGGCAAACAGCGCGAGGTCGTTGAAGGGCTTGGACAGGAAGTCGTCGGCGCCGGCCTCGAGGCCGCGGACGCGCTCCTCGGGCGTGTCGAGCGCCGTCACCATGATGACGGGGATGTGCACCGTGTCCTCGCTCGACTTCAGGATCGAGCAGACGGTGAACCCGTCCATGTCGGGCATCATCACGTCGAGCATCACCATGTCGGGCTGCTCGCTGCGCGCCATCTCCAGCGCCTGCGCGCCGTTCTCGGCGACGACCACGTCGTAATAGGCCGAGGAGAGCTTGGCACGAAGCAAGAGCCGGTTGGTTGCTACGTCATCGACAACCAAAATCCGACCCGACATCGATCAGCCTCCCTCTGGAGCCTTTGACTTGCAAACGGTGCTTCGTCGCGCGACCATAGGGTTTGATGTCTTAACGAATGATTTCGCGGGTCTCCACGGGCCGGCAATAAAGGAGGCTCGATGCGACGGGATGCGGCCATCGGGCTCGCGCAGGACGTGCTCGTCTGGCTCGCCAGCGATCCGGACGCCTTCGGACGCTTCCTCGCGCTGACCGGCATTGACGCGGACGGCCTGCGCGCCCGAACCTCCGATCCGGTGCTGCTCGCAGCCGTGCTCGACCACCTGCTCGGCAGCGACGCCGACGTGCGCGCCTTTGCCGAGGCCGAGGGCATCGACCCGCACCTCCCCACCGCCGCCCGCGCCGCCCTGCCCGGCGGCGACGCCCCCTTCTGGACGTGAACTCCGCCTCGCTTCTGCGTGCGAAATCCTAACAATACATAAAAACGCAGATTTTTATCCAATGTTTTCAATGGCTGGATCCATGTCGCACGGTGCAACATTGCCGACCCCCTCACCTCTCCCCCCGCAGCGCCTCCAGCGCCGCCCGCAGCCTCTCGGGCAGCGGCACCGGCCTGCGGGTCTCGCGATCGACGCAGACATGGACGAACCGTGCCTCCTCCGCCGGCGCCACCTCCCCCTCCCGGAAGAGGCCGATCCCATAGGTGATCGAGCTCGGCCCCGCCCGAACCAGCCGCAGCCCCGCCTCGACCGGCGCCGGGAACCCCAGGCTCGCGAAATAGCGGCACCCCGTCTCCGCCACCAGGCAGATCACCTCGCTCTCCGGCACGTCGAGCCCACCGGTCCGGATCAGCCAGTCATTGACCAGAGTGTCCACTTATTCGTAGAAGACCGCGTTGTTGAGGTGCCCGTAGACGTCGTTGTCTCGCCAGCGGGTGGTGAAGGTCCGGAAATGCGGATAGGCGCCGCGCGGCGCGGGCGGGGTCTCGGTCATCGGCGGTCCTCGGTACCGGGGTCGGTCCCGGGCCTGTCTAGCTTCTGGGAGGAGGCGCGCAAGTGCGGCACGGGCTTCGGGGCGTGGTCTTCGACAAGGACGGCACGCTCTTCGATTTCCACGCGACCTGGGGTGCCTGGGCCAGCGGCTTCATTGCCCAGGTCGCCCGAGGCGACGCCGCCCTTGCCGAGCAGCTCGCCGAGGCGCTCGACTTCGATCTGCCCCGGGGTCGGTTCCGCAAGTCGAGCCGGGTGATCTCAGGCACGATGGAGGTGGTGGTCGACGTCCTGCACCGCTGCCTCCCGCGGCGCGACCGGGCGCAGCTTCACGCGCGGGTCCTTGCCAGCACGGCCGCGGCGCCGCAGGTTCCCGCAGCCCCCCTGCCGCCGCTGCTGGCGCGGCTCGGGAATGCCGGCCTCGCGCTCGGGCTCGCCACGAACGACGCCGAGGCCCCGGCGCGCGCGCATCTGGAGCGGGCCGGCATACACGACCGCTTCGCCTTCATCGCGGGCTATGACAGCGGCCACGGCGCCAAGCCGGGGCCGGGCCAGCTCATCACCTTTTGCCGCAGGACGGGGCTCGTGCCCGCCGAGGTGTTGATGGTGGGCGACAGCCTGCACGACCTCGCGAGCGCCCGCGCGGCGGGCATGCGAAGTCTCGCCGTCCTCACCGGCCCGGCCGAGGCGGGTGACCTCGCCCCGCACGCGGATGCGGTGCTGCCCGATGTCGGCGCCTTGCCGGGCTGGCTAGGCCTGCCGGAGGCGGGAGGCGGGAGGCGGGAGGCGGGAGGCCGGATGTATCCAAGTTGAAACTATAGTCAACCTATTGAAATCGCTAGATTAGCTTGTTTTGGATTCGACAGGTCCGCCTTTGCGCCTAGAGGCGACCGGGCGGCTCCAGGCTGGCGGCAAAGGCCGACAGGGCCGCCTCGGGTCCGTCGGGGTGCAACCAGATCTCGTCGCCGAGCGCGAGGAAATCGGCATGGGGCGCGATCTCGCGGGCGAGGTCGGGGGTGAAACCGCCCTCGGCCAGCACCGGCACCTCGATCATCTCCGACCACCAGGCGAAGAGCTCGACCGGGGCGAAGGTGCCATCGCCAAGGCTCGAAGGCGAGACCGGGCCGAAGCCGACGTAATCGGCACCCTGCTCGGCAGCGGACATGCCGTCGTGGCGCGAAGCACGCGCCGCCGCCCCGACGATGGCATCGGGACCGAGCTCCTTGCGCGCCGCCCGGATCTGGCGCGCGCCGTCCCCGAGATGCACGCCGTCGAGCCCGAGCCGGCGCGCGAGGCGGAAGTGCTCGGCCACGACCAGCGGCACGTCGTGGGCGTGACAGACGGCGCGCAAGGCGTCGGCCGCGCGGGCGAGCTCGTCCTCGGAGGCCGAGACGAGGGCAAGCCGCACGCAGGCGACCGCGCCCACATCGAGCAGCCTGGCGAGCGTCGCGGCGAAGTCGCCGAGCGCCAACACCGGCGGGGTGACGAGATAGAGACGGGGGGCGTCGGACACGCCGGCGAGCCGATCAGCGCCGCAGGATGCTGCTGCCGGCGTAGAGCGCGTTCTCGCCCAGATCCTCCTCGATGCGGATCAGCTGGTTGTATTTCGCCAGCCGGTCGGAGCGCGACAGCGAACCGGTCTTGATCTGGCCGCAGTTGGTCGCGACCGCGAGATCGGCGATGGTCGCGTCCTCCGTCTCGCCCGAGCGGTGCGACATCACCGCAGTCATGCCGGCGCGCTGTGCCATCTCGACGGCAGCAAGCGTCTCGGTCAGGGTACCGATCTGGTTCACCTTGACGAGGATCGAATTGGCGACCCCCTCGGCAATGCCGCGCGCGAGCCGTTCGGTGTTGGTCACGAACAGGTCGTCGCCGACGAGCTGGCAGCGGGCGCCGAGCCGCTCGGTCAGCAGCCGCCAGCCCTCCCAGTCGTCCTCGGCCATGCCGTCCTCGATCGAAACGATCGGATAGGCGTCGACCAGCCCCGCGAGATACGTCACGTTTTCCTCTGCGGTGAGCCGCCGCCCCTCCCCTTTCATCTCGTAAGCGCCGCCCGCGTAGTATTCCGTTGCGGCGCAATCCAGCGCCAGATGCACGTCCTGGCCCGGCGCGTAGCCGGCAAGCTCGATGCTGCGCATGATGAAGTCGAGCGCTTCGCTCGCCGAACCGAGGCTGGGGGCAAAGCCGCCTTCGTCGCCGACGGCGGTGTTGTGGCCGGCGGAGGCCAGCTCCTTTTTCAGCGCGTGGAAGATCTCGGCGCCGGCGCGAACCGCCTCGCTCAGCGAGGGCGCCCCGGTCGGCATCACCATGAACTCCTGGATGTCGATGGGATTGTCGGCATGCGCGCCGCCGTTGACGATGTTCATCATCGGCACCGGCAGGAGCCGCGCAGAGGTGCCGCCGACGTAGCGGTAGAGAGGCGTCCCGAGGTTTTGCGCCGCGGCCTTGGCGGTGGCGAGGCTGACGCCGAGGATGGCATTCGCCCCCAACCGCCCCTTGTTGGCGGTGCCGTCCAGCTCG
>JBBQRM010000250.1:0-4969 GCA_038214855.1 Rhodobacterales bacterium
GCACAAGCTCCTCGGGGTGCTCAATGCAATGATCGCCAACGGGACCGACTATGCCCATCCCGAGCCCGCTTGAATACAGTTGCCTGTGGAGCCTCGCCCGGTCCGTCGCCCGGAGCCACCGGCGCAGGGCGAGGGGGGTGCGGCCTGGACCGACGCGCGCAATCGGGCCGCGCCTGCGTCACGCCGGAGGCGTGCCTCCGGCACGACGGGCAGGCAGGCGCGGACCGATCTGTCGATGGACAGATCGGTCGGGACGGCGGAAACGTGGCGATTCACATGGGAAGAAATCCGAAGCAATCACCCGGAGCCCGTATGACAAATCGGGGCGCGCCCGCCCGCCCGTCGTGCCGGAGGCACGCCTCCGCGTGACGGCGGGCGCGATTGCTCGCACCCGCCCGGGCGAGCGCGCCCCGATCGCGGCATCCGGGAAATCCCGACGCCCTGTCCGGGGCTCCGCCCGTTCGACGCTGAAAACGCGGTGCGTTTTCCGGGCGCGTCTCACCCCTCCGCCTTGCGGCTCCGGGCAACGGACCGGGGAAAAGCCCTGTGCCGTGTAGCTTAACAGAAAGTAAAGTCGCGCCTGTAACCCATTGAAACCCTTTGGCCGTTAACTTCTTTCACAGTGCAACGCCCCGTCTTGCACGCCCCGGCCCTCAGCCCGCGTAGCCGCCCATCTCGCAGACCACGGCCCATTCCGCCTCGCCGACTGGCTGGACCGACAGCCGCGTGTTGCGCACCAGCACCATCCCCTCCAGCCGCTTCTCCGCCTTGCAGGCCTCGAGCGTCACCGGCCGCGGCATGGGCGCGACCGCCCTTATGTCCACGCATTCCCAACCGTCCTCGCCCGCCGTGCTGTCGGGATGCGCCTCCGCGATCACCTCCACGACGCCGACCACCGCCTTCTCGCCCTGCGAATGATAGAAGAACCCCAGGTCCCCCACCCGCATCTCGCGCATCACGTTGCGGGCCTGATAGTTGCGCACCCCGTCCCATTCCTGGCCCCGGTCGCCGCGGGCGACCTGGTCGTCCCAGCTCCAGCTTCCGGCCTCGGACTTGAAGAGCCAGTGCCGCATCGCTCAGCCGATCACCCGGTTCCAGGACCGGACCTGCGTCCGCGCGAACAGCCCCGCCAGCGCATAGGGGTCCTTCGCGGCCCAGGCTTCCGCCGCCGCCTGGTCCGTGGCCTCGATCACGATCAGCGAGCCGCACATCTCGCCCGCGGCGTCCAGAAGCGGCCCCGCCTCGACCACCGCCTCGGAGGCGTCGAGAAAGGCCCGGTGCGTCGCGCGGGTCTCGGTGCGCAGATCGATCTCCCCCGGCTTGTCGTCGCAGATCACCGCAAAGAGCATGTCATTCCTCCCTGAGCGGGCGCGCGAGCAGCGCCTCCATCGCGGCCTCCAGCGTGAGCCGCCCGTCGAGCACGTCCGCCACCGCCGCGGCCAGCGGCACCTCGACCCCGTGCCGCGCGCCAAGCTGACAGGCCGCGCGCGCCGTCGCAACCCCCTCGACCGTGCCTCCCGGCCGCGCCCGCCCGGCCCCCAGCGCTTCGCCGAGCGCGAAGTTGCGCGACCGGCTCGAGGCGCATGTCAGCGCCAGATCGCCCATCCCCGACAACCCCGCCAGCGTCTCGGCCCGCGCGCCCATCGCCACCGCCAGCCGCGCCATCTCGGCAAAGCCCCGCGTCATCACCGCGGCGCGCGCGCTCTGGCCGAGCCGCGCGCCCTCGACCAGCCCGCAGGCGATGGCGATGACGTTCTTCAGCGCCCCGCCGAGCTGCGCGCCCACCATGTCCTCGGTCAGATACAGCCGCAGGCGCGGCGTCGACAGCGCCTCCTGAAGCCTGCGCCCGAGGTCCGCATCCGCGCAGGCGAGCGTCAGCGCCGTCGGCAGGCCGCGGGCGATCTCGCCGGCGAAGCCCGGCCCGGTCAGCACCGCCAGCGCATGTCCAGGCGCCGCCGCTCCCGCGATCTCGGTCTGGAGCCGGAACTCCCGCGCGCCGATCCCCTTCGCGCACAGCACCAGCGGCACCGGCGGCAGGGAGCCCGCGTGCGCCTCCAGGAAGGCGCCCGTCTGCTGCGCCGGCACCGCCACCAGCGCCACCTCGGCCTGCGCGAGCGCGGCCCAGTCCGCCACCGGCCGCAGACCCTCCGGCAGCGCCACCCCCGGCAACCGCGGGTTCTCACGCGCCGCCGCGGCCTGTCCCATCGCCGCCGCGTCCCGCCCCCAGAGCGCGACCTCTCGCCCCTCCGCCGCCTGCACGACGCCCAGCGCCGTGCCGAAGGCCCCGGCGCCCAGAACCGCGATCCGCCTCACGCCTTCGCCCCCTTGCGCCCGGAGCCGAGCATCGGCGCCGCCGTCTCGTCGAGCGGCCAGCGCGGACGGGCGGAAAGCGTCAGGTCGTCCGGTCCCCGCACCGCCAGCCGCTCCGCCCCCGCGAAGGCGATCATCGCGCCGTTGTCGGTACACAGCGCCGCCGGCGGCGCCGCGAATCCGAACCCCTCCGCCGCTGCCACCGCCTCCAGCCCCGCGCGGATCGCCCCATTGGCCGCGACCCCGCCCGCGACCGAGAGAAGCGACCGGATCCCGGGATGGCGGGCACGAAAAATCTTCGCCGCGCGGCGGGTCTTGACTGCCAGCGTCTCCGTGACCGCCGCCTGGAAAGAGGCGCAGAGGTCGGCGCGGTCGCCCTCGCTCAGGCCGCCCCGCGCCGCGGCCAGCGCGTCCGCCGCCCGCCGCACCGCAGTCTTCAGCCCCGAGAACGACAGGTCGCAGCCCTCGCGCTCGAGAAGCGGCCGCGGGAAAGTGAAGCGCGCCGGGTCGCCGCGCCGCGCCGCGGCCTCCACCTGCGGCCCTCCCGGCTGGCCGAGGCCCAGATGCCTGGCGATCTTGTCGAAGGCCTCGCCGGGCGCATCGTCGATCGTGCCGCCGAGGCGGACGAAGCGCTCCGGCCCCTCGACGGCGAGGAACTGGCAATGCCCGCCCGAGACCAGCAGCATCAGATATGGGAAAGCCACGTCCGCGATCAGCCGCGGCGTCAGCGCGTGGCCGGCGAGGTGGTTCACCCCCAGGAGCGGCAACCCCCGCGCCGCCGCCAGCCCTTTGGCGAACATCACCCCCGCGAGCACGCCGCCGATCAGCCCCGGCCCCGCCGTCACCGCCACCGCCTCGACCGCGCCGAGCCCCAAGCCCGCCCGCGCGAGCGCGGCCTCGGTCGCGAGATCAAGCCGCTCGGCATGGGCGCGCGCCGCGATCTCGGGCACGACGCCGCCGAAGGCTGCGTGCAGCGCCTCCTGCCCGGTCACGACGGAGGCGAGGATCTCGCCCACCGCGCGCCCCGGCTCGGCGCGCACCAGTGCCGCGGCGGTGTCGTCGCAGCTGCTCTCGAGCCCCAGGATGACCATGTCGCGCGTCCTCTCGACCCTCGGAGATTGCGCCGCAGACCCGGCGGAGGTAACACCTGCGCCCGGGCCGCGCACTGCTGCCCCGTGCGCGCAGGAGGGGTGATGCAAGAGCCGCGCAACCTGCTCCTGACCCGACCGCAGGCGCAGGCCCAGGCCTTCGCCGACGTTCTGGAGCAGCACCTGCCGGGACGGTTCACTCCCGTGATCGCGCCGCTGATGCGCATCGTGCCCGGCGCGGAGGCGCCCGACTTGCGCGGCGCCGGGGCGCTCGCCTTCACCTCGGCGAACGGCGTGGCGCAATTCGCCGCACGCTCGTTCGAGCGCGGCCTGCCGGCCTATTGCGTCGGCGACATGACGGCGGCAGCGGCACGGCAGGCGGGTCTCACGGCCCGCTCCGCCGGCGGCGACGTGGCGGCGCTCGCGGCGCTGGTGGCACGGACCCACCCCCCGACCGCCGGCGCCGTGGTGCACGTGCGGGGTCGCCACGCTGCCGGCGATCTGGTCGCGCGGCTGGAGCGTGCGGGCCTTCCCGCGCGGGCGGCGGAGCTCTATGATCAGGTGCCCTGCCCGCCGCCCGAGGCCGCGGTGGCGTTGCTGGCGAAGGGCGGGATCGCGGTGCTGGCGGTGTTTTCGCCGCGCAGCGCCGCGCTCTTCGCCGAAGCCGCGCGCAGGGCGGGCTGGCCGCTGGGGGCGACGACCGTCCTGGCGCTCAGCCCTGCCGCGGACGCGGCTCTCGGGGCTTTGCCGTTCGGGCGGCGGCGCATCGCCGAAGCGCCGACGCGCGCGGCGATGCTGGACGCCCTCGCGGCGGTCTAGGGCGGCGTCCGACCCGACCGCAACGGTGCGTAATCCTTTCCATGTGGTTAATGGTACCACAAAAATCCATCGCATTCAATACCTTGTCGATTTGCTCAACCTTGAGCACCCGTGAGCATCACCGGCTTCGGCCAGATCATCCTGCTCCAAGATGGCTCCAAGGACGCGGCCGCGGGCGGCCTGTCGCAGCCCGGCCGCATCTGTCCGGTTGACTGCGGGCGCTTCCCGATGCTCAGTGGGCGCTCGACCGATGCCGGGGCGCCCGGCGCCCGCGAGCCGGAACGAGGGGCCATGCCGAGAAAGCCGACCCAACCATCCGATCCCGACGCAGCCGAAAGGCCCGAAGATGGCGGCCTCGAACCCGAGGAGCGGCGCGGTCTGCCCGGCCTCGGCATCGGCGACGCCGACCCCTCGCCCGCCTCCGACGAGGCGGGCGAGGGCGCGTCCTCCGACGGTCCGACCGAAGGGGAGGCCGAAAACCGGCCGCTCGCCGCCGCCGACGACGACGACGTTCGGGACGAGAACATCTTCCACGACGCGCCCGCGGACGAGACTCCGATCGATGAGACTCCGCGCGACGACGATCCCGCGCGCGAAGCTCCGTTCGGCGACGATCCCCCGCGCGAGCCGCATGTCGATCCCTCCGGCGCGCCGGTCGATCCCGCAGGCGGGCTCGTGGCCACCGAGGCGCGCGAGCTGCCGCATCACGCCGATCCCGCGCACGAACCTCACCACGAGCACCACGAGGAGGA
>JBBQRM010000251.1:0-4968 GCA_038214855.1 Rhodobacterales bacterium
TGGCGGCGACCGCGCCTCAGCGCAGGGCGACGCCGCCGCGGCCGCTGGCGTCGCGATAGGCGCCGCGGATCGCGTCGGCCTGGGCCTCGGCCGCGTCGAGCCGCGCGAGGGCAGCATCGCGCTCGCCCTCGGCCTGGGCGAGCCGCCCGCCGAGGTCCGCCTCCACCGCGGCGAGCCGGCGCTGGGCGCGCGCGCGGGCGTCTTCGGCTTCGTGGAGACGCGCGGCGAGGTCGGCGGTCTCGGCCGCGTCGGCGGGACCGCGCGCGTTCAGCCGGCCGTAGAGCCAGCGCAGCACCCAGCCCGCCAGAACCGCGACCACGAGCGTCGCGGCAATCGCGAGGGTCAGCTCACTGCGGGTCATCTGCCGCCTCCGCGATGGCTTGCCGGGGCCGCGGCCGCTCCGCCGGCGGCCAGGCCGCATCCGCGAGCGCCTCGGGGCCGCCGGCCTCCGCCGTCTCCGCCGGCTCCGCCGGCTCGGGCGCGTCCTCGACGGGCAGCGCGAGGGTGAAGGCGATGCGGCGGTTCTGCGCGCGCCCGTCGGGGGTCGAATTGTCGGCTATGGGAAGCTCGGCGCCGTAGCCGCGGGCGCTCAGCATCACCAGCGGCAGCACGGGCTCGAGGGCCGCGCGCACCGCTTCGGCGCGGGCCTCGCTGAGCCGCTGGTTCACCTCCGCAGCACCCTGTGCGTCGGTGTGGCCGCCGATCTCGATCTCGGCCCCCGGACAGCCGCCGAGCACGTCGGCGATGGCTTCGAGCACGCCGCGGCTCGAGGGCTCGATCTCCGCCGAGCCCGCCGCGAAGCCGATCTGCCGCTCCTCCAGGATCGCGTCGATCGCCGCGACGCAGAGCTCGGGGGGGCTCTGGACGACGATGGCGGCCTTCTCGGCGTCGTAGCGCACGTCGATGCTGGCGGCACCTCCGACCTTGGCGGCGAGCAGCGCCTCGACCTGCGGCTCGACATCCTCCATGAGGCTCCAGCCCTGGAGCGCCACCGCCTCGGGCGTGACCTTGACCTCGCCCGCCTCGAGCCGCGACAGCGCCTCGACCCCGGCCAGCACCCGCCCCGGCCAGCCGTCGGGCAGGCCTGGGTCGATCAGCGTCGCATCCGTCACCCGGTCGTGGCCGAAGAGCGCGGCGGTGAAGCTCGCGATGGCGTCGCGCGAGGTCGCGTCCCGCACCGGGCCGCTCAGACGAACCGAGCCGTCGTCGAGCAGGATCGCCTGGAAGAGCGGCGGCAGCGCGGTCCCGGCCGCGGGCTGCGCCGGGCCGGGCTCGGGCGGCAGCACCGTCAGCGAGAACACCTCCGGCAGCGCCGCCTCTAGGCCGTCGGAGAGCTCCGCGAGCCGCTCCGGCTCGACGCCCTCCGGTGCGCTCAGCACGGCGGTCAGGTCGCTGACGGCGAAGCCGCCGCCGCCCATCGCCGCGACGGCGTCGATCCCGCTCGCCACCGCCGCCGCCCAGGCCGGTGCCGGCGCGCCGAGGCCGATCGCGCAATCCGGTGGTGTGCCGAGCCCGGCGCGGCGCGCCGCCGCCGCGATGGTCGCCGCCGCCCCGGCGCTGTCGGCGGCGCAGGTGTCGAGCCGCGCCGCGCCGCCCTGGAGCGTGAAGTTCACCGCGAACGGAGCGATCACCGGGCGTGGCGCGCTGATCCGCAGGTCGAGCGCCACCTCCGCCGGGGCGGCGGCGGCCAGCCGCGCCTCGAGCGCCTGGCGCTCGGCGTCGGTCTCGGCGGTCGCCGTCACCGCGACCCGTCCGGGCGCGACCGAGACCTTGGCGCGCGGCAGCGAGCCGAGCAGGTCGAGCGCGAGGTCGCGCGCCGCGACCCAGCCCTCCGGCTCGGGCCAGGCGGCGGTCTCGAGCATGTCGGTGACCGCGCCGCCGAGCCCGTCGCGCGCGAGCGCCGCCCGGATGCCCTCCGACGGATCGGTCCCCTCCGGCGCCGGGACGAGCCCGATCAGCGAGACCTCCGCCTCGTTGCGCAGGAGCTCGAGCGCGAAGTCGGGGGCCGCCTGCGGCGCCTCGGCGCGGGCGCGGGTGCGGTCGGTGACGCGATCCGCGCCCGCGACCTGGCGGACGACCTCGCGGGCGCGGAAGCGGCCGGTCTCGTCGGGGGCCGTGCCGGTGAGCGTGACGCCGAGCCCGTCGACCTCGACGCGCGCCCAGTTCTGGCCCGCAGCACTCAACGCCTCGGTGAGCTGAAGCGCGGTGCGCCGCTCCAGCTGCCGCGCGGCCTCGCCGGCGACGCCCCAGGCGAGCGCCCCCGCGCCGCCGAGTGCTGCTAGCGCGAAGACGATGGCGCGCAGACGCATGGCTCCTCCCCCGGATCTTTTGCCTCTGTCTAGGCGCAAGCGCCGCTGCGATCAAGCGAGCGCGGCGAGCGCGAGCCCCGCGCCCGCGATCAGCCCGGCGTCCCGGTGGGCGCGGAAGAGCCGCAGGCATTCCGCCGGATCGGCAATGTCGAGCCGCGCGAGCTGCCAGCCGAGATGCGCGCCGAACCCCGCCACGCCCGCGAGCGCCAACGCGGTTCCCGTGGTCCCGAGCCCGGCCCCCGCGACCGCGAGCGCCATCACCGCCACCGCCGCCGCCCCGAAGCCCGCGAGCCAGGGCCGCGTCCGCGTCCCGAACAGAAGCGCCGTCGACTTCACCCCGATCAGCGCATCGTCCTCGCGGTCCTGATGCGCATAGATCGTGTCGTAGAACAGCGTCCAGGCGATGCCGCTCGCATAGAGGCCGAACGCCGGCCACCCCAGCCCCTCGCCCCGCGCGGCCCAGGCGAGGATCGCGCCCCAGTTGAACGCGAGGCCGAGATACACCTGCGGCCACCAGGTGAAGCGCTTGGCGAAGGGATAGACCGCCACCAGCGCCAGCGACCCCACCCCGAGGACGATCGCGAGCGGCGCGAAGGTGAGCAGGATCGCGAAGGCCGCGAGCGACTGGACCACCATCCAGACGAAGGCCGCCCGCGGTGTCACCTGCCCCGAGGGCAGCGGCCGCGAGCGGGTGCGCGCCACACCCGCGTCGATCTCGCGGTCGGTCAGGTCGTTCCAGGTGCAGCCCGCCCCGCGCATAAGAACCGCGCCGAGGCCGCAGCCGAGCGCGATCCAGAGGTCGAACGCCCGCGGCCCGCCGGGGCTTGCGGCGACGGCCAGCGCCAGCCCCCACCAGCAGGGGATCAGCAACAGCCACGTCCCCACCGGCCGGTCGGCGCGGCTGAGCCGCAGATAGGGGCGGGCGAACGCTGGCGCGCGGGTATCGACCCAGTTGCCGGGGCCGGCATCGGCCACGCTTCCCTCCGGGGGGCGCGAGGGGCTAGTCTCCAGGGTCATGGGGGCTTCTATGGCAGAGATCGCGGCGAAGATCAGGCTTTTTGTCGAGACCCCGCTCGGCCCCGGCGCCGAGGTGCTGCTCACCCCCGACCAGGCGCATTACCTCTTCAACGTCATGCGCGCCGAGCACGGGAGCCGCGTCGCGGTCTTCAACGGCCGCGATGGCGAATGGATCGCCGAGGTCACCCGCAACGCCAAGCTGCGCGGCGCGCTCGCCTGCCGCGCCCCGGGCAGGCCGCAGCGCCGGCCGCCGGACCTGTGGCTGGTCTTCGCGCCGATCAAGAAGGCGCGCACCGACTTTGTCGTCGAGAAGGCGACCGAGCTCGGCTGCGCCCGCATCCAGCCGGTGTTCACCCGCTACACCAACGCCGAGCGCCTGCGCCCCGAAAAGCTGCGCGCCCATGCGATCGAGGCCGCCGAGCAATGCGGCGAGACCCATGTCCCCGAGGTCGCGTCCCCGGTGAAGCTCGCGGCGCTGATCGACGCCTGGGACCCCGCCCGCCGGCTGATGTTCTGCGACGAGCGCGGCCCGGCACCCCCCGCCGCCGAGGCGCTCGCGAAGGAGGCGCCCGGCCCCTGGGCCGTGCTCACCGGCCCCGAGGGCGGCTTCGCCCCTGAGGAGGCCGAGCGCCTGCGCGCGATGCCCCAGGTGCTGTCCGTCGGCCTCGGCCCCCGCGTGCTGCGCGCCGACACCGCCGCGGTCGCCGCGCTGACGCTGTGGCAGGCAGCACTCGGGGACTGGCGGTGAGCGGCTTCATCCGTCCCGAGGCCGCCGCGTGGCTCAGGCGGTGGCGCGAGCCCTGCCTCTGGGCGCTGGTGCTGGCGGGCGGGATCTGGCTCGTCTGGCAGGGTTACCGGGGGCTCGCGCCGCTCACCTTCGCGCTGGGGCTGGCGGCGCTGGTCGCGGGCGCGGGGCTCCTGCGCCCGGCGCTCCGGCGGCTGCGGCTCGCGGCGGCTCCGGCGGCGGGAGTGGTCGGCATCGACGAGGCGCGGATCGGCTATTTTGCGCCGACGGGCGGCGGCTTCGTCGACCTGCCGGCGCTGGTCGCGGTCGATGTGCGCGGCGGCCCCTCGCGCGCCTGGATCCTGCACGGCGAGGATGCGGTGCTGACGATCCCGTTCGGCGCGCGCGGCGCCGAGGCGCTGCACGACGCGCTGAGCGCGCTGCCCGGGATCGACCTCGACGCGGCGGCGGCGATGCCGCGCGGCGGCATCCGGCGCATCTGGAGCCGCGAGGGCTCGCGCCGCGCCCGCCTCGGGTGATCCGGCCGGACGTGCAACGCGAGCTGGGCGCGCGCCTGCCCGTGGGATGGCGCAGCAACGCCAGTGCGGCGCGCTTTATGGTCGCCAGGCAACTCCGACGCCCGAGCGGGAGCGCGCAAGTGGCAACAGCGCCAGCCCGCCCGGACGGGCAGGCGCTCGCCCGGCGCCTTCGGCTTGGTTCCGGGCGATCCGGCGCGCCGATCCAATGATGCGACCGAAGTCACGGGTGGCGGCTTCGAGCGAAGAGCGGACCCGTCACAGGCCCCCTCCTCGAATGCTTTATAGCCCGAATGTGACGTGTCCATTCTCGTCAATCAGCCAAGCCGGGTTCCATGCAATCTCCCAAGAATGACCGTCCGGATCGGCAACATATCCTCGG
>JBBQRM010000252.1:0-4895 GCA_038214855.1 Rhodobacterales bacterium
ACGCCAGACATGTCTCGGGTGTTTCTCGCTGACCGAAGGCTGCGCTCTACCGGAGGCGCGCCTCAATCGCGGATCACCGCAGAAACAGGGCAAAAATCGAGGTGCCCCGCAGCCTGCACCGATGTCCATGCTGCGCAAGATTGCACGCCGACCTTCATTCAGATTTATGACGCAGTAAGATTAGAGAGGTGTCCTGCCCGGCGCTAACGCCGGGCAGGACACCTCGAACCGGGCGCCCGAAGGCACGGTTCCGCTAAGCGCGGCGACCGGAATCACCAAAATGATTCACCTTTATAATCAAATGCTTGCTATAGGTTTCAAGTTGGACACCCCTCACGAAACCAGCCGATACCCCCCCTGCTCGGTCACCAGGATCCTCGCGTGGCCGGGGTCGGGCTCGATCTTCTGGCGGAGCCGGTAGATGTGGGTCTCCAGCGTATGGGTGGTCACGCCGGCGTTGTAGCCCCAGACCTCGTGCAGCAGCACGTCCCGCGGCACCACGGCACTCGAGCCCCGGTAGAGGTACTTCAGGATGTTGGTTTCCTTCTCGGTCAGCCGGACCTTGCGGTCCTGCTCGTCGAGCAGGAGCTTCGCCGCCGGCTTGAACGTGTAGGGGCCGATCCCGAAGACCGCGTCCTCCGACTGCTCGTGCTGCCGGAGCTGCGCCCGGATCCGCGCGAGCAGCACCGGCAGCTTGAAGGGCTTGGCGATGTAGTCGTTCGCCCCGGCGTCGAGCCCCTGCACCGTGTCGGTGTCGGTCGTGTGGCCGGTCAGCATCAGGATCGGGCATTTCACCCCCTGCTTGCGCATCAGCCGGCACAGCTCGCGCCCGTCCATGTCCGGCAGGCCGACGTCGAGGATCACCAGGTCGTAGCCCTGCTCGCCGGCGCGGGTGAGCCCGTCGGCCCCGGTGCCGGCCTCGAACACATCGAACTCCTCGGTCGCGACCAGCTGGTCGGCCAGCGCCTCGCGCAGGTCCGCGTCATCGTCGACCATCAGGATTTTCTTCAGACTGCTCATCGTTGTGTCTCCTTTTGCGGATCGAGTTGCCCTTCCCCTACGGATCGCACAATCGTGTGGTGTCGCCGCTCACGCCACTGTGTCCGCCGTGCGGCGATTGTTTCATTCCGCCGGCACGGGGGCTATGTCGGTCGGGTGACACGCGTGAGACGGGACGCTTCATGACCCTCGGCCCGACAGCGAACGAGCGGCTGGCCCGCGCCCGCGCCGACCTGCGCATGGGCCTCCCCGTCGTGCTGGTCGAGGCGGAGGCCGGCGCCCTTGCGCTTGCGGCGGAGACGGCGACGCCGGCGCGGCTCGCCGATCTGCGGGCGCTCGGACCGCTCGACCTGGTGCTGAGCGCCCGGCGGGCCGCGACGCTGAAGGCGCGCGCCTACGACGGCGACGTCGCGCGGGTCGGGGTGCCCGCCACCGCGGATCTCGCCTGGGTGCGCGCGACGGCCGATCCCTCGGCCGATCTCGCCTATCCGCTCAAGGGTCCTTATGCGACGCGGCGCGGGGGCGACGCGCGCCTGCACCGGGCGGCGCTGAGGCTCTGCAAGGCCGCGCATCTGCTGCCGGCGGCGCTGGTGGTGCCCATGCCGGCGCGGGCAGCGCGCGACATCGCGCTCGGCGCGGGGCTGGGCGCGGTCGAGGCGGCGGACGTGCCGGCCGATCCCGCGGCGGCGGCGCTGGTCGAGGTGGCGGCGGCGCGGGTTCCGCTCGAAGTGTCGCGCGCGGGGCGGGTGCGGGTCTTTCGGCCGCTCGACGGCGGCGAGGAGCATTACGCGGTCGAGATCGGCGCGCCGGACCGCACCGCCCCCGTGCTGTGCCGGCTGCACTCGGCCTGCTTCACCGGCGACGTGCTTGGCAGCCTGAAATGCGACTGCGGCCCGCAGCTCGCCGCGGCTTTGGCGCAGATCGGCGCCGAGGGCGCGGGCATGCTGCTCTATCTCAACCAGGAGGGGCGCGGGATCGGCCTCGCCAACAAGATGCGCGCCTACGCGCTCCAGGATCAGGGCTTCGACACGGTCGAGGCCAACCACAGGCTCGGCTTCGAGGACGACGAGCGGGACTTCGCGCTCGGCGCGACGATCCTGCGCGCGCTCGGCTTTTCCCGGGCGCGGCTGATGACCAACAACCCCGCGAAGGTGGCGATGCTGGAGGCGGACGGCGTCGAGGTCGTCGAGCGCGTGCCGCTGCGCGCCGGCCGCGGCCCGCTCAACGACGCCTATCTGCGCACCAAGGCGGCGAAGAGCGGCCACCTGCTCTGAGCCCTCCACGGGGCGGCGAGGTCCGTCCGCGCCAGATAAATATCTTGCAAGTTGCAGACTGGGCTTCCACTCTCGCCACAGCGGCCGGCGCCGCGAGCGCGGCCGGCAGAAGTCAACAGGACGGAGACGGCACGATGGCACTGAAAATAGGGCGACCGGGCGAAGCGGTGGGGGAGGGCGAGGATCGCGTCTCCTGGGGGGCGATCTTCGCGGGGGCGGCCTGCGCGCTTGCGTTGCAGATCGTGTTCTCGCTGGCGACGGCGGGGCTCGGGCTTGAGCTGGTGGACGACGGCGACCCGAGCGGCGCCGGGTGGGGCAGCGGCATCTTCTTTGCGCTGACCGCCATCGCCAGCATGTTCGCCGGCGGCTCGATCGCGGGGCGCCTTTCGGGCCAGCCGTTCCTGCCCTCGGCGGTGCTGCACGGGGTCGTGGTCTGGGCGCTGGTGCTGCTCGGCGTCGCCTGGCTCAGCGTCTCGGCGACCGGGGCGCTGATCAGCGGCGCGACCTCCGCCGTCTCGACCGCCGGCAGCGCCGTCGGCGCGGTCGCGAGTGGCTCGGCGCAAGCCATAGGCAGCGCCGTCTCGGCCGTCGCGCCGAATCTCGACGACATCGCGCTGCCCGACGCCGAGACGCTGGTGCCGCGCTCGATCGAGCAGGACCTCGAGCAGATCCTCGGCGAACAGGACGTGAGCGCCGCCGACATCCGCCGCGAGGCCCGCTCGCTCGCCGCCGAGATCGTCGACGAGCGCGAGGTGGACCGGGCGCGGCGGATCGCCACCGGTGCCGCGCGGCAGATGCTGCGCAGCCCCGGCGAGGCGGGGGCGATCCTCGAGGACGCCATCTCGCAGCTGACCGCGCCCGAGGGGCCGCTCGGCAGCCAGCAGTTCGACGAGCTCCAGGCCGAGCTGCAGAGCCGCTACGGCATCTCGGAAGAGCAGTCGGCCGAGGTGGTCGCCCGCTGGCGATCGGAGTTCGAGGCGGCGCGAGACCAGGCGGTGGAGACCTATCGCCAGACCTTCGATACGATCTCGCAGGAGCTGAACGACGCGGCTCAGGCGGCGACAGACGCGGCCGAGGCGGTGGCGGATGCCGCGGCGAGTGCCGCCTGGTGGGCGGCGATCGGCAGCTTCGTGGGCCTGTTCGCCGCGGCGATCGGCGCGGCGGTCGGCCGCCCGGAGGACATCGTGGTGGAGCCCGCGGCGACGAGGACGACGCCGCGCACCTGATACCCCGCCCCTAGGCGGGCGCCGGGCCTATCTGCTAGGCTCGGCGCAGGAGGTGGCCCATGCTGACGATTTCCCCCGGCGCGACGGTCCAGACGGTGATCACCACCTTCGAGGTGAACCCCGGGACCTGCGAAGACGTTCTCGACCTGTTGAAGGTTGCCTACGAGGAGTTCATCCGCCACCAGCCAGGTTTCGTCGCGGCGGCCCTGCACGTGAACGACGCGCAGGCGCGGATCGCGAGCTATTCGCAGTGGCGGCGGCGGGAGGATTTCCTGGCGATGCTGCGGACGCCGGAGATGCGGGAGCGGAACCGGGCGATCACCGGGCTGTGCCGCAGCTTCGAGCCGGTGATGTACGATGTCTCGGCGGGGTTCGGCGCAGAGGGAGGGAACTGAGGGATGGAAGGGTTCATCGAGGCGCTGGGCTGGATCGGGGTGGTGTTCCTGGTGCTGGTCGGGCTGGTCGCGGGCTGGCTCGCCTCGGTGATCGCCGGGGGGCGGAACCGGGGGCTCTATCTGGCGGTCGGGGTGCTGGGGGCGCTGGCGCTGCCGTTCCTGCTGGCGGCGGTCGGGGTCGGCCTGTTGGCGGCGGGGGGGCTGCTCGCGATCCTGGCGGTGGCGGCGGTGGGGGCGATCCTGGTGCTGGCGGTGGTTCGGATGGTCGCGAAATGAGGCTTCGCTCAAGGGTGCTCAAGCTTGAGCAAATCGGCAAGCCATTGTTTTAAGTCTGCTTTTTCCATGTCGTTTACCACATGGAAAGGATTTGCTCACGGCTGGGCGGGCTCAGGAGCCGGTGGATCGGCCGGGCGCAGCTTGCTATGATGCCGCAATGACCGTGGAAGAGCTCGCCGATCTGATCCGCGCCAACAGCGCCAACACCAACGGGCGCATCGATTCCATGCGCAACGAGACCAATGCGCAGCTGATGAACATCCAGAACGATCTGACCGATGTGAAGGGCGATCTGACGGACGTGAAGCGCAGCCTCGATCTCGTCGAGACGGTGAGCAACCTCCAGCCCCTTCGGCATCCACTGGGAGGCGCTGGACGAGGATGTCTCGGTAGCGGGGCTGCTCGCCGGGCGCGGGGATTGCGGCCGCGCCGGCGGCGAGGCGGCTTGATGGGGTGAGGCGCTTCCTGGAAACCGTCCCATGTGGCGGCACTCCGCAAGCCGGCTCGATCGAGGGCGAGGAAATTGATCGGCTGCGTTTTCGGGACTAGTTTCTCTCAAATGGAGAGGTGCCATGGCCGGTCTGACCGCTGGTTCCGAGCGACAGGAGCGACGACGCGAGCCGCTGGAGATCGAGAATCTGCGCGTCGAGGTCAACAAGATCATCGCCGAGACCGCGAAGATCAACCGCGAGGTCGATCCGCTGCTCCGGGTCCAGGTGGAGAAG
>JBBQRM010000253.1:0-4884 GCA_038214855.1 Rhodobacterales bacterium
CAAACTGCCCCGTTGTGGGCGGGAAGGGAAGCCGCTTACACTGCGCCAAGCTCCGGGGGGCCTGCCTATGACCGACCGACCCTGCCGCGTCGTCGTCTTCGACGCCTACGGCACGCTCTTCGACGTATCTGCCGCCGCACGTGCGCTCGCCGCGGAGCCGGGGCGCGAGGCGTTGCGCGACCGCCTCGCGCTTCTGTCGGGCCATTGGCGGACGAAGCAGCTGCAATACAGCTGGCTCAGGGCGGTCACCGGCGCCCATGCCGATTTCTGGCGGGTGACGCAGGACGGGCTCGACTGGGCGCTCGAAGCCGCTGGGCTCGGGGGCGAGCCCGAGCTGCGCGAGCGGCTGCTGGCGCTCTACTGGCAGCTCGAGGCCTTTCCGGAGGTCCCTGCGATGCTCGCGAGGCTGAAGACTGCCGGGCTCTCGACCGCGATCCTGTCGAACGGCTCGCCCGAGATGTTGGCGGGCGCGGTGGAGAGCGCCGGCATCGGTGGCGCGCTCGACGCGGTGCTCAGCGTCGAGGCGGTGGGCGTCTTCAAGCCAGCTCGGGCGGTCTACGACCTGGTGGGCGCGCGGTTCGGGACCGAGCCCGCAGAGGTGCTCTTCGTCTCGTCGAACGGCTGGGACGCGGCGGCGGCGGCAGGCGTGGGCTTCGACAGCGTCTGGGTGAACCGCGCCGGCGAGCCGCTGGACCGCCTGCCCTGGACCCCGCGCCGGACGCTGCCCGACCTTACGCGCATCCCCGAACTCGTGGCGGGGCCATGAGCCGCTTCACCACCTCCGACGGGCTGTCGCTCGCCTTTGAGGACGAAGGCAACGGCCCGCCGGTCCTGTGTCTGCCGGGGCTGACCCGCAACGCGCGGGACTTCGACGACCTCGGCGACGCCCGCGGCGACCGACTGCGGCTGATCCGGCTCACCGCGCGCGGCCGCGGCGCCTCGGACCGTGACCCCGACCCCGCGAACTATGCGGTGCCGGTCGAGGCGCGCGACGCGCTGGAGCTGCTCGATCATCTGGCGCTGTCGCGGGTCACCATCGTCGGCACCTCGCGGGGCGGGATTATCGCGATGCTCCTCGCCGCGATCGCGAAGTCGCGGCTGGCCGGCGTGCTGCTCAACGACATCGGTCCGGAGATCGCGCCCGAAGGGCTGGCGCGGATCATGAGCTACCTCGGCCTGCCACCGCGCGCGCGGGACTTCGAGGCGGCGGCGGCGGCGCTGGAGGCGGTGATGGGCGCAGAGTTTCCCGGCCTGTCGCGGGAGCGCTGGCTCACCTGCGCCCGGCGGTGGTTCGACGAGGGCGAGGCGGGGCTCGTGCTCAACTACGACCCGGCGCTGCGCGGGGCGGTCGAGGGCGGAGCGGCGCAGCCCGCGCCGGACCTGTGGCCGCTCTTCGACGCGCTGGAGGGTGTCCCGCTCGCGGCGCTGCGCGGCGCCAACTCGACACTGCTGACGCCGGAGACCTTTGCGGCGATGCAGGCGCGGCGCCCGGACATGATCGCGGTCGAGGTGCCGGACCGGGGCCATGTGCCGTTTCTCGACGAGCCGGAGGCGCTGGCGGCACTCGACGCGCTGATGGCGAGGGTGCAGCAATGAGCGACATCGGGCTCAATCGCGCCGCGGCCGAGCGCGCCCGCGGGCGCATCCGCCGCACGCCGATGCTGACCTCGCCAGCACTCGACCGGATCGCGGGGCGGCGGGTGCTGGTCAAGGCCGAGAGCCTGCAGGTCACCGGCTCGTTCAAGGCACGGGGCGCCTGGGCGGCGCTGTCGGCGCTCGATGAGCCCACGCGCGCCCGGGGGGTGCTCGCCTATTCCTCCGGCAATCACGCGCAGGGGGTCGCCTGGGCGGCCGAGGCGCACGGGGCGCCGGCGGTGATCGTGATGCCGCAGGACGCGGCACCGGTGAAGATCGAGGGCACGCGTGCCTATGGCGCCGAGGTGGTGCTCTACGACCGCGCGGAGGAGGATCGCGACGCGCTCGGGGCACGGCTGGCGGAGGAGCGGGGGCTCACGCTGGTGCCGCCCTACGACCATCCCCAGGTGATCGCCGGGCAGGGGACCTGCGGCCTCGAGATCGCCGAGCAGGCGGAAGAGGAGGGCGTGCGGGAGGCGGCGGTTCTCGTCTGCTGCGGCGGCGGCGGGCTCGCGGCGGGCGTGGCGCTGGCGCTCGACGCCGAGGCGCCGGGCCTCAGGGTGCGTTCGGTCGAGCCGGTGGGGTTCGACGACATGGCCCGCTCGCTCGAAGCGGGCGAGCGGCTGGGCAATCCCGCTGCCACGGGCTCGGTCTGCGACGCGATCCTGACGCCGCGGCCCGGGGCGCTCACCCTTGCGATCCTCGCGGATCTCGCGGGGCCCGGGCTCGCGGTCAGCGACGCCGAGGCGCTGGCGGCCGTGGCGCGGGCCTTCGACCACCTGCGGCTGGTGCTGGAGCCCGGCGGGGCGGTGGCGCTGGCGGCGGCGCTGTTCCATGGCGATGCGCTGGAGGGGGATGCGGTGATCGTGACCGCCTCGGGCGGGAATGTCGCCGCCGCCCTCTTCGCCGCGGCGATCACCCACGCCGGCTGAGGGTGCACGATCCGGGGCTTTCACAGTGAAAGCCGCCTGCCCCCATTGATAACGCTGGAGAATATCCGGCGTTTTTACCTGTTGTTAAGAAGTTTTCACGCTCACAGGTCCGCGGCGGCCACCCGGAGAGGGCCCTTCTGGACCTTGCCGGTGGAGGTCTTCGGGACCTCGCCGAACACGACGCTGCGAGGGCATTTGAAATGCGCGAGGCGCTCACGGCAGAAGGCGATGGCGTCCTGCTCGCCGAGCAAGGCGCCGGGCTTGAGTTCGACGAAGGCGACGGGTGTTTCGCCCCAGCGGTCGTCGGGGCGGGCGACGACGGCTGCGAGCGCTACGGCCGGATGGGCAGCGAGGACGTTTTCGACCTCGATCGACGAGATGTTCTCGCCGCCGGAGATGATGATGTCCTTGGCGCGGTCCTTGAGCTCGACATAGCCGTCGGGGTGGACGACGCCGAGATCGCCGGTGTGGAACCAGCCGCCGTCGAAGGCGCGCGCGGTCGTCTGGGGGTCCTTGAGGTAACCCTTCATCGCGATGTTGCCGCGCATCATCACCTCGCCCAGCGTCGTGCCGTCGCGGGGTACCGGTTGGAGCGTCGCGGGATCGGCGACCATCGCCTCCTCCTGCACGAGATAGGCCACGCCCTGGCGGGACTTCAGCGCCGCCTGTTCCGCCATCGGGCGCTCCGACCAGTCGCGGTGCCAGGCGCAGGCCATCGCCGGGCCGTAGACCTCGGTCAGCCCGTAGACATGCGTGACCTCGAAGCCCTGGCGCTGCATCGCCTCGAGCACGCTGGCCGGCGGCGGGGCCGCGGCCGTCATCACCCGGCAGGTGTGCGCGAAGTCGCGCCGCTCGCCCGCGCCCGCGTCGATCATCATCCGAAGCACGATCGGCGCGCCGCAGAGGTGGTCGACGCCGCGCTCGACGATGGCCTCGAAGATCGCCGCACCGGTCACCTTGCGCAGGCAGACGTTGGTGCCGGCCTTGGCGGCGACGGTCCAGGGAAAGCACCAGCCGTTGCAGTGGAACATCGGCAGCGTCCAGAGATAGGTGGGGTGCATCCCCATGTCCCATTCCAGCGTGTTTCCGAGCGCGTTCAGATAGGCGCCGCGGTGGTGGTAGACGACGCCCTTCGGCGCGCCGGTGGTGCCGGAGGTGTAGTTGATCGAGATCGCGTCCCATTCGTCGGCGGGCAGGCTCCAGGCGGCCTCGGGGTCGCCGGTCGCGAGCAGGCTCTCGTAGTCGGGAGCATCGATCCCGACCGCCTCCGCCACGGCGGGATCGCGGATGGCGACGAGATGCGGGTGCGCGCGGGCGAGCGCCAGGGTCCGCTCGATCTCGGGGGCGAATTCCGCATCGGCGATCAGCCATTTCGCCTCGGAATGGTCGAGGATATGCGCGAGCGTGGCCGGATCGAGGCGGATGTTGAGCGCGTTCAGCACGCCGCCGGCCATCGGCACGCCGAAATGCGCCTCGACGAGCTCGGGCGTGTTGGCCGCCATCACCGCGACCACGTCGCCCGGCCTGAGGCCGCCGCGGGTCAGCGCCGAAGCGAGGCGGCGGCAGCGGGCATAGGTCTCGGCCCAGTTGCGCGTGAGCGTGCCGTAGACGATGGCGGGGCGCTCGGGGAAGACCTCTGCGGCCTTGCGCAGGAAGCTCGTCGGCGAGAGGGGGACGTGGTTCGCCCGGGTCTTCGGCAAGTTGGCATGGGGCGGGATCATCGGTAAGCTCCAGAAAGCTCTTGCCAAGCTAGCCGTTTTCCAAGCGGCACGATAGCCGCGACCAGAGTGCCGCAGCCGCCCCCGACGAAGGCGTTCACGCGGCCTGTGCCACGCGAACGCCCTTGCCTCAACTCACGCCCCTCAGGTCACATCGCGCCAACATTGAACGGCAGCGCGTAGGCGGTGTTGTCAGGCTTCATGCCTGGCGTGTCGACATCGGTCATCTCCTCGCCGAAGTCGTAGGTGTCGTTGTCGTTGGTCTCGTAGTGGATCATCGCGACGTAGTCGGCGCCTTCCATGGCACCGCCCTCGACGGTCACCGAGACGTCTTCGGTCGTGCCGGCGGCAACGGCGGTATGGCCGATCGAGCCCGGAAGGACCGGAGCACCGTCCTCGACTGCATGGATGACGACATAGCCATCCTGGTCGATCAGCACCGACGGGAACACGACGGCATCGCCGTCGATGGTGGCGCCGGCCACGTCGATGTTCAGGTGATCGGCCTGGGCGATGCCGGCAGCCGCCACGGTCGTGGCGGCTGCAAGCGCGAGAGACATGAACTTTGGCATAAATACTCCTCGTTGCGGACCCGCGGT
>JBBQRM010000254.1:0-4856 GCA_038214855.1 Rhodobacterales bacterium
GCCATGGCGCAGATGGGCGACCCCAACGCCTCGATCCCGACGCCGCAGCCGGTGCACCTGCGCCCGATGTTCGCAGCCTTCGGCCGCGCGCGCGAGCAGGGATCGGTCACCTTCGTCTCCGCCGCCGCCCAGACCGCAGGCATCCGCGATACCCTCGGCCTCGCCAAGCGCACGCTCGCGGTCGAGAACACCCGCGGCGGCATCGGCAAGGCGTCGATGAAGCTCAACGACGCGACGCCCGCCATCGAGGTCGATCCCGAGACCTACGAGGTCCGCGCCGACGGCGCGCTGATCACCTGCGAGCCGGCAGAAGTGCTGCCGATGGCGCAGCGCTATTTCCTGTTCTGAGGCCAGCGGCCCAGCCGGCAGGGCGGCGCAGCAATTCGATCTAAAAGTCAATCGTCTGTTTTATCGCAAGATTTCTGTTGAATTTCTCGGCAGGCAGCTCATCTATGTTGCACTGCATCAAAATCATGGCGGCTATGCGCCGAGGCGCCTTGCCGTTTCGCTCGCGTGGCGTAGCTTCGGGGCAAGCATCATCGTTCGACGGTGACCAGAGACGCAAGAACTCGACTGCTCAAGGGGGGACGTATCTCAACCTCGCGTAAGGATACCTCCTATGACCAATTCCATCTCTTCCGGCCGGAAGGCCACACTCCACGGGACCCGCTCGCTCCTGGGCCTGATCGCAGCACCGTTCCGCGCCATCGGCACGGGCCTGATGACGCTCAGCGAGCGCAGTATCGCGGTCAGGATGCGCCAGATCGACGAGCTGAACCGCCTCACCGACGCCGAGCTTGCGCGCCGCGGCCTGCGCCGCGACGACATCGTGCGCCACGTCTTCCGCGGCTCGGCCTGGATGTAGACCTCATCCCACGGCACCCGCCGCGCCGCCACTCATGCTATTGGCGGCGCGGCGGGGCTTGACCAATAAGCTATACCATCCATATACCATCCAGACGGATGGAGAATGAGATGACCGAGACACCCGGCCGCTGCGAGACCGCGGCGGCGATACCGAGAAGATCACCATAAACCTCGGCTACGTCGATCTCGGGCGGATCGACCTGATGGTCGCGGAAGGGTTCTACTCCAACCGCACCGACTTCATCCGCTCGGCGATCCGGAGCCAGCTCGCCTCCCACGGCGACACGCTCGCGCGATCGGTCGAGCGCCAGACGCTCGAGCTCGGCCTGCGCGACTACGGCCGCGCCGATCTCGAGGCGGCCCTGGCGGCGGGCGTGCGGCTCGACATCAGGGTCGTGGGCCTCGCGCGCATCGCCCCGGACGTCACGCCCGAGCTCGCCCGCGAGACCATCGCCTCCATCACCGTCCTCGGCGCGCTCCAGGCGAGCGCCGAGGTCAAGGCGGCCCTCGCCGGCCGCATCACCTGACCCCGCATCCGAGGACAAGCCATGACCATCGAATTCACCGCGGCGATGCGCGAGGCCGCGGCGCGCGTCCGTGCCCAGGACCCGCTCGGCGCCACCCGCCTGATCCAGCAGGCGCTCGGCGGCACGCCCGCCGCCGATCCCGCGCCCGCACCGGCGCCGGAGCCCGTCTCCGGGCGGCCCACCCGCCGGCGCCGCAGCCGCATCGATCCGAACGCCGAGGATGCCGAGCCGATGTCCTCCCGCCCCCGCCGCACGCTCGGCGCCGTCGTCCGGGCGCTGCGCGAGGGGCGGCTGCGCACCGGCCTCGACATGCCGCAGCCGAGCGTCCCGCCGCCACCGGTTCCCGACGGCGCGCGCTTCGAGGAGCGCAGCTTCGCGGGTGCAGCGGGATCGCGCGGCTACAAGCTCTACATCCCCGCCTGCGGGCCGAAGGCGGTGATGGGCCTCGTGGTGATGCTGCACGGCTGCAAGCAGAATCCCGACGATTTCGCCACCGGCACCGGCATGAACGCGCTCGCCGAGACGCATCGCCTCGCAGTGGCCTATCCGCGCCAGGGTCCGGGCGACAACGCCGGCGCCTGCTGGAACTGGTTCGAGCCCGGCCATCAGACCCGCGACCGCGGCGAGCCCGCGATCCTCGCCGGCCTCGCGAGCGCGCTTGTGGACGAATTCGGCCTCGCCCCCGGCCAGGCGATGGTCGCGGGCCTGTCCGCCGGCGGCGCGATGGCGGCCCTTCTCGGCGCGACGCATCCCGAGATCTTCGGCGCTGTCGGCGTTCACTCCGGCCTCGCGGCCGGCGCCGCGCGCGACCTCGTCTCGGCCTTCGCGGCGATGCGCGGCGACGGACCTGCGCCCGCAGCGACCCGCCGGGCGCATCCGCGCACCATCGTCTTCCACGGCAGCGCCGACCGGACGGTCCATCCGGTCAACGCCGAGCGCATCCTCGCCGCCGTGCGCCCCGAGGCGCCGACGACGACGCGCACGCTCAGCGACCGCTCTCCCGGCGGCCGCAGCTACACCCGCATCGTCGAGACCGGCAAGGGCGGCACAGCACTCCTCGAGGACTGGCGGATCGACGGCGCCGGCCACGCCTGGTCCGGCGGAAATGCCGCCGGCTCCTACACCGACCCCGCCGGTCCCGACGCCTCGGCCGCGATGCTGCGCTTCTTCCTCGACGGACGCAAGAACGGGGCTTAGGGGCGACATCCGAGCCGACGGAAGCGTCCCCAAATCCTTTCCATGTGGTTAATGCACCACCAAATCTCGTTTCAAGTCAAGGGTTTGCCGGATTGCTCAATCTTGAGCAGTCGGCGCCGGCCCGGCGTCCGCGATCTCGAGGATCAGCTTGCGGCGGACGGCGAGAGCGAAGCTCTCGTCCCCGTCCGCGGTCACCACGAAGGCGCCGGGCCCGCCGATCAGCCGCTCGCGGAACTCCGCCTCCAGATCGCCGCCGCGCGGCCGGCCCGAGCAGTCGCGGCACAGCACCGCGAGGCCGTTGATCACCACCCCCGCGCCGATCGCCACGTCGCGGGCCTGCGAGATCGACGGGCCCTGCGGGTTCCAGGAGCTATCCGCCGACAGGTCGATCACCTTGCGCCAGCCCTCGTAGCCGTTGGTGTCGATCAGCTCGAGCCCCTTGAGCAGCGCCGCCCCGATCGCGTTCGATCCGAACGCCCGCCGCGGCGCCGCCGTCAGACGCTCGGCGAATTCCGCCGCATCGGCCTCGTCCGCGACCACCATCCAGTCCACGACCACGTCCTGCGAGCCGAGGCTCGCCCATTCGACATAGGTCACCGCGATCCGCCCGAGCGCGCCGCCGTTGCGGATCGCCCACAGCACCTCCGGATCGGCCATCGCCTCCGCATAGCCCTGGCGCTGGAGCGCGATCTCGCCCGCGTCGATGGAGCCGGAGGCGTCCGCGAGCAGCACCAGCTCGAGATCCACCTCCTCCTGCGCCACAGCCGGCGCCGCGAACGTCAGAGAGAGCAGAAGGATGCGCAGCATGATCACGTCCCCGTCTGCCGAAACATCTAGATCCGACGCGCCCTACGTCCAGCCCTCCCGGCGTTAACCTTCCTTGAAATCCGGTTAATTTATCCGGACAGAATCCAAGAGAATCAGTGGCTTGCCGATTCTTTCACAGTGAAAGACCCCGCCCTTTCACGCGTGACCCTTCCCCCGATCGTGCCGGAGAGGCTAAGAGGGACCGGCCGTCACCTGGGGGAACCACCATGCCGACACTGCCGCGCAAGCCGCTCTTTGACGGGGGGCCGGAGGTCTCGCGCCTCTGCCTCGGCACGATGATGTTCGGCGACCAGACCGACGCGGACGAGGCCGGCCGCATCCTCGACGCCTTCCTCGAGGCCGGCGGCGATTTCGTCGACACCGCCGACCAATACGCCGACGGTCGCTCCGAGAGGATCCTGGGCCAACTCCTGCGCGACCGCGGGATGCCCTGCCTCCTCGCGACCAAGCTCGGCAACAAGGTCCCCAGCGTCGAAGGCTCCGGCGGGCTCTCCGCCGCCTGGGTGCGTCGCGCCGCGGAAGCCTCTCTCGACCGGCTGGGGGTCGACGCCATCGACCTCTACTACCTGCATCTCGACGACGACGAGACGCCGCTCGACGAAACCATCGGCGCCCTCGGCGAGCTGATCTCGGCCGGGCGGGTCATGCACTGGGCCTTCTCGAACTTCCGCGCCTGGAAGATCGCCGAGATGGTGCGCGTCGCGGACCAGCTCGGCGTGCCGCGCCCCGTCGTGGCCCAGCCCTACTACCATATGCTCAACCGCATGGCCGAGATCGACTACCTGCCCGCCTGCCGGCACTTCGGCATCGGCGTCGTCCCCTACTCGCCGCTGGCCCGCGGGGTGCTGACCGGCAAGTACCACGGCGGCTCGATGCCCGAGGGCTCGCGCGCCTCGCGCGCCGATCCGCGGCTGATGGAGACCGAGTTTCGCCCCGAGACCATCGCCGCTGCGGGCCACGCCGTCGATTACGCCCGCGCCTCCGACCGCGATCCCGCCGCGCTCGCGATCCAGTGGGTGCTCGCGAACGAGATCGTCTCGAGCGTGCTAATCGGCCCGCGGACGCTGGAACAGACCCGCGGCTACCTCGCCGCCGCAAGTGTCGCCTACGACGCCGCCGACGAGACGGCGCTCAGCGCGCTCTGCGCCTCGGGCCACACCCCCGCCGTGGGCTATTCCGACCCGCGCTACCCCTACCGCGGCCGCGTCACCGATCCGACCGGCTGAGGATGCGGACCGGCCCGTTGGCCGGGAGTCCAGTTTTCCCATGCCTGTTGGCATGGGCCCCTCGTCTGCCCGATAGGAATTCTGCGGCCTTATGTAGCAAAAGCACCATCGCCAACCCTACGCCAACGCGCGCCGATCCGCTACCCTGCCTCCATGCCGAAGGGAATGACGGACGCCACCATCACCAACGCACTGTGGAAGCTGCGATTGC